>DASQHK010000455.1:0-8740 GCA_035632135.1 Bryobacterales bacterium | reverse complement strand
GGCACGGCGTCCGCGCTGGTCTATCGGGCCGGCGCGGCCAGCAACGTGGCGCCAGTTGAAGTTCATAACGTTTCGCCGGGCATCCTGGATCACGGCGTCATTCCATCGGGCAAGCCGTGTCCGGTAAGCGTGACCAACGGCGTGCGGCCGGGAACGTACCTCGAGATCTACGGCACCGGGCTGGGCGGCGGAGGTTTGGTGGCCGGCGCCGGATTGGCTAGCGGAGTAGCGCCTCTGGCGCCTGTTCCCGTTGACGCCCCACCGCGGTCGTTCCTCGATACGCGTGAGCTGCGCGTGCTCTACAGCGGCCTCGTCCCCGGCATGGTCGGCCTATATCAGACCAATACCCAGGTACCTGCCGACTTCCCGCCGGGCGCGCCGGTCGGCCTGCGGCTCTCGGCGGGCGGGGTAGACAGCAACTCGTATCCAATCGCTGTGCTTGGGGATTCCGACCAGCCGCAATTCACGCTGAACGCTAACTCTTTGAATTTCGTGGTGCAGGCCGGCGGGCCGCCGCAGACCGCCAGGATGACGCTGGATGGTCAGAACGGCTTCTGCGAGCTGGTGCGCTTCTCCGTCACGGGGATGCCCGACGGCGTCAGCGCTTCGCTGCCAGTTGGCTTTCCGGGCCAGCCGGTTCCGGTAACGGTGCAGGCCTCGTCGCAAGCGAGCGCGGCGCAGGACGTGATCGCCGCCATCCAGAGCTTCTCGTCCGCGGCGCAGAGCCCGGCGGCGTTCCTGCACGTCACCGTGCTGCCCAGCCGGGGCGACATTCGGTTCCGCGTAACCTCCGGCGGCGGCCACGCCGGCTTGGTCGCCCGCTTCGAGATGGCCGGCCGCGTGATGTACGAAGCCCACGGCGGCGGCCCCGGCCGCGGCTTCAATTTTCTGACCTTGAACGACAGCACCGGCGTGCTCGGCGCGGCCCGCAACTTCGACACGTGGCTCAGCGAGCAGGCGTCCGAAGCGATGGCCGATTACCTGACCGGCCTCCCCGCCGGAACCGTGGTCCTGGGCGCTATCGCGGACGAGGGCACCCTGCATCTCACACCGCGCGCCCGCACGGCCCTGCGCCAGACGCTGGGCGCGCAGTTGACCGATGGCCTCCACTACCAGGACTCCTGGGCGATCATCGCGCGCGTCGGCGCACCCGTCCCTATAGCCGAAAACGCAGCTTCCGATCAACCCGTCGTGCTCGAGCGCGTGCTCACCTTCCCGATGCCTTGAGATTGCAGCTTTGCCGCCCGCTACGGTAAGATCGAACCAGCCATCATGGGCATTCCCGACAACGATTCTTCCGGCTTCCTCGCCGAATTCTGGCATTTCCTTCGCCACAACAAAGCCTGGTGGCTAACGCCGATCATTCTCCTGCTGCTGATCCTGGGCGCGCTGGTGGTTCTGGGCGGCTCGGGCGAGGCGCCGTTCATCTACAAAATCTTTTGACCCGCTTCGTTGCCGCGCGATGAGCGCTTCCCGCAAGCTTCTCTATTCCTTGGCGACGCTCCTCGTGGCGTTTCTGGCGATCGAGGGCGCGGCCCGCGTCGTCTGGAAGCGCCTCGAATCGCGCGCCTTCACCGAACGCCGGTCGCGCGGCGAAGCCTTGCTGCGCAACGACGCCGTCAACTACCTTCGCGTCGCCGACGGCATCTACGGCTATGCGCTGCGCCCCGGTGCCAAGGTAGGAGCAGTATCTATCAACGGCGAGGGCTTCGCCCAGCGCGACGACGTCCCGCAGGCGCGCCGGCCCGGATTTCTGCGCGTGGCGTGCCTGGGTGAATCGACAACTTTTGGAACCGACGCCGACATCAATTACCCCAGCAACCTGCGCAGGATCCTCGCCGAACATGCCCGCGGCTTCAGCGGCTACGAAGTGATCAACGCCGGCGTCCCCGGCTGGGTGAGCGATCAGATCGCCTTGCGCGCGGAGCACCAGCTCGCCGCATTCCGCCCCGACGCTGTGATTCTGTACATCGGCTGGAACGATTTCCAGTCCTACGACCCGCTCGCCGGCCCGCCGGGCGTTTCCTACTTCGAGCACTCCTACGGCGGGACGAAGTGGAAGCAGTACGCCACCTCCTGGCTCAAGTCGGTGGCCCTGCTCTCGGCGCTCTACCACACCGGGCCGGTGGAGTTTCAGAAGCCGGAGGCCCCGATTGCGGCGGCCCAGGACAATCCCCCCGAGAAGTGCTATCGGTTCCTGCTCGCCAACCTGCAACAAATCGTGGAGAGCTTTCGCCAGGCAAGCCCCGGCGTGAAAATCTTCGTGTGTACGCTGGTGGGCCGCTGGCCGCAAAGCACGCCGCACCAGTTGGCACACGAAGACCCCGTCTGGTGGATGAAGCGCCACGGCGTCACGCCCGAGCAAGCCGCCGAATTGATGGCGCGCCTCAACAATCAACTGCGGCAGTTTGCGCGCCGCGACGGGCTGCCGCTGATCGACGCCGCCCAAACCTTCGGCGACCTCGACCGCGCACGCCTGCAGTGGGACTGGGCGCACATGTACCCCGACGGCTACGAGCTGCTGGCTTGGACGATGTATGCCGCCCTGCGCCAGGCCGGCGTCGTCGAAGGCGAGCCGGGCGCCAGGCAAGCCGAGCTGGCCGCCAAGTACCAACTGGAAAGACAAACTCAGTCAGGAAAAACCCGGTGACCGCTATTGGCGGGCGTCGCGCCTCATGCTAGGCTTTCTCTTTCATGCCTCACGACGGGTTTGACCTTGCGGCTGCCGCCCGCCAGGAAATGATCGAGGCGGGTTTCGATCCGGACTTCCCTCCCGGCGTCGACCAGCAATTGACCGCACTCCAATCGCGGCCGCCGGAAGCCGCGGGCGGCGACGCGCGCGACCTGCGCCATCTGCTGTGGTCTTCGATCGATAACGACTCCTCGCGCGATCTCGACCAGGCCGAAGTCGCCGAGCGCGTGAGTGGCGGCATTCGCGTCCAAATTGCCATCGCCGACGTGGACTCCGACGTCACCATCGGCTCACCCATCGATCAGCATGCGGCCGAGCAGACGACCACGGTTTATGCCGGCGTGCGAACGTTTTCCATGCTGCCCGAGCAGCTCTCGACCAATCTGACATCGCTCAACGAGAGCGCCGACCGTCCCGCTGTGGTCGTCGAAATGGTGGTCGCGGGCGATGGCTCGCTTGGCTCGCCCGCCGTGTATCGAGCCTTGGTGCGCAACCAGGCGCAGCTCACTTATAGCGGCGTGGGGCCGTGGCTCGAAGGCGCCGGGCCCGCGCCGGCGAAAGTGGCTGCCTCCGCCGGCTTGCAGGCGCAGTTGAAGCTCCAGGATGAGGCTGCGCAAGCGCTTCTCGCCCAGCGCCACAAGCTGGGCGCTCTGACCTTCGACCGCGTCGAGGCGCAGGCGATCGTTTCCGACGGACAGGTGCGCGGCATCACCGCCCACCAGAGGAATCGCGCGACGGAACTGATCGAGGATTTCATGGTCGGAGCGAATGAAGTGATGGCGCAGACGCTTGCCGGCGCGGGCGTGCCTTCTATCCGGCGCATCGTCAAAACGCCCGAACGCTGGCCGCGCATCGTCGATCTGGCCGCGGGCTACGGCGACAAGCTCCCCGCGGAGCCCGATTCGGCCGCGCTCAACGCCTTCCTGCAAAAGCGCCGGGCCGCCGACCCGGTGCATTATGCCGACGTCTCGCTGGCCGTCATCAAGCTGATGGGGCCGGGCGAATACGTGCTCTCGCGTCCCGGCGATCCGGATCAGGGCCACTTCGCGCTGGCCGCGCACGACTACACGCATTCCACCGCGCCCAACCGCCGCTTCGCCGATCTGGTCACCCAGCGGCTGATCAAGTCCGTCTTTGCCAAGCAGCCGCCGCCGTACGCGGCGGACCAACTGGCGTCGATCGCCGGCAACTGCACCCTTCGCGAGGACGCCGCCCGCAAGGTCGAGCGCGCCATGCAAAAGCGCATGGCGGCCGTGGCGCTGCAGCATCGCATCGGCCACGCTTTCAACGCAGTGGTCACGGGCGTCACCCCGAAGGGCGTTTTCGTGCGCGTGCTCGGACCTCCGGCGGAGGGCCGCCTGGTTCGCGGCGAGCAGGGCGTTGACGTGGGTGATCGCCTTCGCGTTACGCTGGTCAGCACAGACCCGCAGCGCGGGTACATCGATTTTGCAAGATAGGCTTGGAGGTAAGCGATGATCCGGCGAAATTTCCTGCGCTTCCCGCTGGCGGCGGGCGTGGCCCGCCTGTTGCCAGCTGCTGGCGCTCAGAACTCGCGCCGCAGCGTCATTGACGAATACGATCCGGCGAACATCAAGCTCGCTCACCGCGTGCCCGCCACCATCAGCGACGACGACCTGCTGTTTTTGAAGCAAATCGGCATGCGCTGGGCCCGCGTCGAGTTCGGCGGCCCTGCGCCGTTCGCGAGGATCCGCGCCACCCAGGAGCACTATGCCCGCTTCGGCATCCAGATTTTCTCGGGCGTCTGTGACGCCTACCGTTCTGTGAGAATCCAGCTCGGCCGCCCGGGCCGCGACCAGGACATCGAGACCTTCCAGACCTTCGTGCGCGATCTCGGCCGCCTCGGAATCCCCGTTTCCAACATCGATTTCCATCCTGGCAATACCTATACGACCACCGAGGTCAAGAGCCCCCGTGGGTACACGGTCCGCGAGTTCGACCTGACCGATTTCCGCGCGAAAGTCGAAAAGCAGCGCTTTGAGCGCGAGTACTCGGCCGACGAAATCTGGGCCAACTACACTTACTTCATCAAGGCCGTGCTGCCCGTAGCCGAGGAGGCGAAGGTGAAGCTGGCCCTGCACCCCGACGATCCGCCGCTCACCAAAATGAACGGCGTTGCCAAAATCTTCACCCATTACGACGGCTACCACCGCGCCGAGCAGATCGCCGGCAACAGCCCAAACTGGGGCCTCACGTTTTGCATCGGGACGTGGTCGGAGGGCGGCAACCGCATGGGCAAGGACGTCTTCGAGATGATCCGCGACTTCGGCGGGCGCGGCAAAATCATCGACGTGCACTTCCGCAACGTCAGCTCGCCGCTGCCGCACTTCATCGAGGCCTTCCCCGACGACGGCTACCAGGACATGTATCGCGTCATGAAAACCCTGCGCGAAGTCCGCTTCAGCGGCTCGGCCGTCCCCGACCACGTCCCGCAAGTGGTGGGTGACTCGGGCATCCGCCGCGCCGGCACGGCCTATTGCATTGCGTATATGCGAGCGCTGCTGCGCCGCGCCAACGAAGAAGTAGGATAGAGCGGCCAATCCATGAGTAGACTCTTTCCCACCACTTGCTGTACCGTCTTATTGTTGATGCCGTGTGCGTGCAGCCGGTCCGAACCCGCCGCCTCGACCGCCCCTTCCCAGCCGCCCGCGAGGCTCGTCGCCCGCGCGTACAATTCCGGTTTCGACCTCGCTCACGATAGTTTCAACGGTATTTCGTGCGCCAGCAACGGAAAGATCTATTACGTTCTTTCCTCGGAATCGGTCGATGTCGGCGCCCAGATGTATTCCTACGACCCGGTCACGGACAAAATCCAGCATCTCGGCGACCTCACCGAAGCCTGCGGCGAAAAGGGCCTCAAAGCGATTGCGCAGGGAAAATCGCACGTCAACTTCGTCGAGTCGGGCGGCAAGCTCTACTTCGCCACCCACATCGGCTACTACACCATCATCGACGGCATGGAGAAATCCGGCGTGCCGCCGCCGGGATATAAGCCCTATCCGGGCGGCCATTTCCTCGCCTACGACATGGCCTCCGGCAAGTTTGAAAATTTGGCGACCGCTCCCTTGCACGAGGGCATCATCGCCATGACCATGGACACCGAGCGCCAGCGCCTCTACGGACTCTCCTGGCCCACGGGCTATTTTCTGCGCTATGACCTCAAGACTCGCGAGCTGAAGAACCTCGGCCCCACTTCCGAGAAGGGCGAGGACGGCCACGGCTCCACCTATCGCACGCTGTGCCGGTCACTGGTCGTCGATCCCGAAGACGGCTCCGTCTACTTCACCACCAGCGAAGGCGCGATCCATCGCTATCGTTACGACAAAGACTCCCTCGAGACCGTCGAGGGCGACAATCTGAAAAAGGACTACTTCGGCGTCTACGACCCCACCTCGCCCGGCCACATGGGATACAACTGGCGCCAAGCGCTCTGGTACGCGCCAGGGCGAATGATCTACGGCGTACACGGCAATTCCGGCTACCTCTTCCGCTTCGACCCTCGCGTTCCCCGCGTCGAGGTGGTCGAGCGCCTCACCTCGGAGCCGTCCCAGCGCAGCGGTATGTATGACCAGTTCAGTTACGGCTACCTCGGCTTCGCTCTCGGTCCCGACGGCCACACGCTTTACTATCTGACTGGCGGCCCGGTCTATGTCGAGGGCAAGCGAGTCGCGGGCAAGAGCAGCACCGCCAAGGGCGAATCGAAGGGCGTCGAGGACCTCCACCTGGTCACTTACAACATCCCGGCCGCCAAGTACACCGACCACGGCGCCATCTTCTTCGCTGACAGCCAGCGGCCGACCTATGTGCAATCCATCGCCGTAGGAAAGGACGGCGCGGTCTATGCGCTGTCCCGCATCACGGAAAACGGCCGCACGCGCACCGACCTGATCCGCATGCCGCCGCTTGAGCGCCGATAGTCCCGCGCTTCGTTGTACCCTATTAGGTTGACGCCATCCATCCAAGGAGACTTTTCGAGTGAAGCGATTTGATTACGCCGCCCCACAGTCGCTCGAGGAAGCTGCCCGCCTGCTCGCATCCCATCCTCGCGCGCTGCTGCTGGCCGGCGGCACCGACCTGCTCGTCCAGTTGCGCTCCGGCAGAAAAGAGACCGACTTGGTCCTTGACGTCAAGCGCCTGCCCGAGCTGAACGCCGTCAGCTACGACGCGGCACGCGGCCTCACCATCGGAGCGGCGGTTCCCTGCTATCGCATCTACGGCGATCGCGCCGTTCGGCAGGCCTATCCGGCGCTCGCCGAAGTGACATCGCTCATCGGCGGCACCCAGATTCAGGGGCGGGCGTCCATCGGCGGCAACCTGTGCAACGCCGCCCCCAGCGCCGATTGCGTGCCCATCCTGATCGCTTTGCGCGCCGCGTGCCGGATCGTCGGGCCCGGCGGCGCCCGCGAGATCGAGGTCGAGAATTTCTGCACCGGGCCGGGACGCACCGTGCTCAAGCCGGGCGAGTTGCTCGTCTCGCTCCATCTGCCGCCGCCCGAGCGGCACTCCGGCGCGCGCTATCTGCGCTTCATCCCGAGAAACGAAATGGATATTGCGGTGGCCGGCGCCGGCGCGGCGGTAGCTTTGGAAGACGGCGTTTTCCGCTCCGCCCGCCTCGCCCTCGCGGCCGTGGCGCCCACGCCGCTGTTCGTCCGCGAGGCCGGGGAGTATCTGGCCGGCAAGCCGGTCAACGCGGAGAGCATCCATGGCGCCGCCGAGATGGCCAAAGCCGCTGCCAAGCCTATTACGGATATGCGCGGCACTGCCGACTACCGCCGGCATCTTTGCGCCGTGCTCACGCGCCGCGCGCTCGAAGCCGCCGTCCAGCGAGCCAGGGAGGCACAATAGGAATGCAAGCCAGAACTCACGTCCGAACCGCCATCAACGGCGAGCCCACCGAGTTTCTCTGCGACCCGCGCCAGAGCCTGCTCGAGTGCCTGCGCGACATCCTCGGCTTCACCGGCACGAAAGAGGGCTGCAACGACGGCAACTGCGGCGCCTGCACGGTCATCCTCGATGGCCGCATCGTGAATTCCTGTCTCGTGCTCGGCGTCGAGGCCGAAGGCTCCGAGATCACCACCATCGAAGGCATCGCCCGCGGCAGCGAGTTGCACCCCATCCAGCGAGCCTTCCTCGAACAGGCGGCGCTGCAGTGCGGCTTTTGCACCCCCGGCTTCATCGTTGCCGCCAAGGCGCTGCTCGACGCCGAGCCACATCCCACCGAAGAGCGCATTCGCCTGTGGCTCGCCAACAACCTCTGCCGCTGCACCGGCTACGACAAGATCGTTCGCGCCGTCGAGCAGGCCGCGTCGGAAATGCAGGAGGTGAAAGCATGAAAGCGCCCGCGAAATCCCAGGAGTACTCAGTCGTCGGCACACGCCCCATTCGCCACGATGGCGCCGATAAAGTGACCGGTCGCGCCATCTACGGTGCTGACGTCCAGATCCCCGGCGCGCTCCACGGCTTCGTTGTTCGCAGTCCGCATGCCCACGCGCGCATCCGCCGCATCGACACGAGCAGAGCCGCCGCGCTCCCCGGCGTGAAAGCGATTGTCACCGCCGCCGACCTCCACCAGGGCCCCGACCGCATCGTCGACCTGGGCGAAGGCGCCACGCCACTCAGCTACATCCGCGGCAATGTTTTGGCCAGCGGCAAGGTTCTCTATAAGGGCCACGCCGTCGCGGCCGTCGCCGCCGCAACCCCGCAGCTCGCCGAGGAAGCCGCCGGCCTCATCGAAGTGGACTACGAGGTTCTCCCCTGCGCGCTCACCGCTCCCGAGGCCATGCGAGAAGGCGCTCCCATCCTGCACGATGACCTCCGCACCGAGGAATTCGGTCAGCCAACCGGCAAGGTCAGCAACGTCGCGGAACATTTCCGCCACGTCCTGGGCGATATCGACAAAGGCTTTGCCGAGGCCGGCGTGATCGTGGAGCGCGAGTACCACACCGCCACCGTTCACCAGGGCTATATCGAGCCGCAGAACGCCACCGCCCTGTGGAACAACGACGGCCGCGTACTCATCTGGTGCAGCAC
>DASQHK010000454.1:0-2451 GCA_035632135.1 Bryobacterales bacterium | reverse complement strand
CGTCGAGCCGCGCCACCATCGGCGGCATGATCGGCAACAACTCGGCCGGCTCGCACTCCATCCTCTACGGCAAAACCATCGACCACGCGCTGGAGCTGGACGTGGCGCTCTCGGACGGCTCGGAAGCGCATTTGGGGCCGGTCTCGGCGGAGCGCCTCGAGCAGCTTGCGCGCGGCGACGGCCTGGAAAGCCGCCTCTACCGCGAGGTGCGGGCGCTGGGTGCTGCCTACTGCCCGGAGATATTCGCCCGCTATCCGAAGATCATCCGGCGTGTGAGCGGCTACAACCTCGACGAGTTCGTGCCGGCGCCGGGCGGCAACGGTCTCTACGGCGCGGGCCTGGCCACGCGGCCCGGGCCGTTCAACCTCTCGAGAATCGTGGTCGGCTCGGAAGGCACGCTGGCGGTGGCGAGCGAAGCGAAGGTGCGCATCGTTCCGCTGCCCAAGAGCAAGGGCATCGAGGTGGTGCTGTTCCGCGACCTGGTGGAAGCGGTGGAGGCGACCGGCGAGATGATGGCGTCGCATCCGGCGGCCACCGAGCTGATCGACCGGATGATCCTGGAGCGCGCGCGCGCCAATCCGGAGTTTGCGCGGCGCTTGAGTTTCGTGCAGGGCGACCCGGGGGCGCTGCTGGTGGTCGAGTTCTACGGCGACACGGAGGCCGAGGTCCGCTCGAAGCTCGATGAGCTGGATGCGCGGCTGAAACGCAAAAACATCGGCTTCGGCCACTTGACGGTGACCGATCCGGCGGGCCAGCAGAGCATCTGGAAGGTGCGCAAAGATTCGCTCGGGCTGCTGATGTCGGTGCCCGGCGAGAAAAAACCGATCGCCTTTGTCGAAGACCCGGCCGTGCCGGTGGAGCGGCTGCCCGAATTTGTGCGGCGCTTCACGCAAATCCTCACCGATCACGACACCGTCGGCGGCTACTACGGCCACGCCTCGGTGGGCTGCCTGCACATACGCCCGCTGATCGACCTGAAGCAGGCGGGCGAAGTGGACAAGATGCGAGCCATCGCCGAAGACGTTTTCCAGCTTGTGGTCGAGTGCGGCGGCTCGATGAGCGGCGAGCACGGCGACGGCCTCGCGCGCGGGCATTTCAACCAGCGCCTGTTCGGGCCGAAGATTTACGAGGCGTTTCAGAAGCTCAAGGCCGTCTTCGACCCGCACAACATTTTCAATCCCGGCAAGGTCGTCGCCGCGCCGGAGATGACGCGCGACCTGCGCTACGGGCCGCAGTACAAAACTATCCAGATCCAGACGCATCTCGATTTTTCGCGCGAGGGCGGCTTCGCCGGGGCGGTCGAGATGTGCAATGGGGCGGGCGTGTGCCGCAAGATGCTCGAAGGGACGATGTGCCCGTCGTTCCAGGGGACGCGCGAAGAAGAGCACTCGACGCGGGGCCGCGCCAATGCGCTGCGCGCCGCGCTTTCGGGCCACCTGCCGGCCGAGGAGCTGACCTCGCCGCGAATGTACGAGACGCTCGACCTGTGCCTGGAGTGCAAGGGCTGCAAGCGGGAGTGCCCGTCGAACGTGGACCTGGCCAAAATCAAGTACGAGTTCCTGGCACAATATTACGAGCGCCACGGCGTGCCGCAGCGGGCGCGCCTTTTCGCCGGCATCGGCAAGCTGAACGCGTGGGGCAGCCGCATGGCGCCGCTCGCCAATTTCATGATGGGCCGGCAGTGGGTGAAGAACCTGGCCGAGATGGCCTTCGGCATCGACGCGCGGCGCGAGTTTCCGCCCTTCGCGGCCGAGACGTTCCAACAGTGGTTCCGGCGGCGGCGCAATGGCGGGGCGGCGGGCACAGGAGGCGCCGGTGGGACGCGCGGCGCGACCGCAAGCGGCGAAGCGGCCGGCGCAACAGGCGATGCGGTGACGGGCGCCGGAGTTGCCGGCGTGGCAGGCGGCATTGCGCGGGGCGAAGGGCGACGCGGGCGCGTGGTGCTGTTTGACGACTGCTTCCTGAGCTACAACTACCCGCAGGTAGGTCGTGCTGCGACGGAGCTGCTGGAGCGCGCGGGGTTCGCGGTGACGCTGGCGAAACAGGATTGCTGCGGGCGGCCGATGATCTCGAAAGGGCTGCTGGAGCAGGCGCGCCGGGCGGCCCGGCGGAACATCGAGGCGCTCGCCCCGCTGGTCGAGCAGGGCGCGGTGGTCGTGGGCTGCGAGCCGAGCTGCCTGCTCACGCTGCGCGACGAATATCTCGACTTGGTAAAAGGCCCGGCCGTCGGGCGGCTTGCCTCGCAGTCGTACCTGCTGGAGGAGTTTCTGTGCATGCTCCAGGACAGCGGCCGGCTCGACCTGCGCTTCGGTCCGCAGGAGAAGAAGCTGCTGCTGCATGGGCACTGCCACCAGAAGGCCCAGATCGGCACCGCCTCGACCTTGCGGGCGCTGCGCTTCCCGCCGGGCTACGAGGTCAGCGAGATCAACTCCGGCTGCTGCGGCATGGCCG
>DASQHK010000453.1:0-17655 GCA_035632135.1 Bryobacterales bacterium | reverse complement strand
CGGTTGTCGAAGGATTGGGTGCCGTAGGTTCCAAAGTTGGTGGTGGGCACGAACGCGCCCGTGGCCCCGATGTAGTTGTACTTGCCGTTGCGGACGTCGCTCGCCGCGAAGTCGGCCTGGTTGAAGGCGTTGAACGCGTCGAGGGCCAGATCGAAGCGCAGCCGCTCGTGGATGGGAATCGACTTGGTGACGCGCAGGTTCCAGTTGGAGATGGTCGGGGCGTAGTTGGTGTTGCGCCCGTCCTGCGGGACGCGGTCGGTAAAGCCGTTGGTGTCGTTGTTGGGGTCGCCGCCCACGGCGTTGGAGTACGGCTGGCCGGTCTGCGCCAGAATGATCGCGCTCAGCGACCACCCGCCGATCAGGTAACGCACGCCGGGATTCGAGGCGTTCTTGAAGTAATCGAGGTCCCAGACGAAGTTGGTCACCACGCGGTGGCGCTGGTCGTTGTTGCTGGGGCCGCGGTCGAGGCCCGGATTCAGGGTCTCCGCCACCTGCTTGGGGTCGTCGATGCCGCTGAAGGGAACCACCTGGGTGAAATCAGGCTTGGTGTCGATGGCCTTCGAGAAGGTATAAGCCAGAGTTACCTCGTAGCGCGAGGTAAAGCGCCGCTTCAGCGTGAGCGTGAAGCCGTCATAGAAACTGTCCGCGCCGCTCTCAAACGCGCTGACCCGGGCGAAGTGCGACATGGGCCGTAACGGGCTGCCCTGCGGCCCGGGATGCCGGTAGAGCGTGCGGTTGCCGAGGCCGGGCAGGACCGCCGGCACCGCCACGTCCGGGTACAAGTTGATGTCGCGCGTCCGCGTGAGGTGCTCGCCGCGAACGTTGAGATAACTGACGCTGATGGTGGTTTGCGGCTGGATTTCGTACTCGACGCCGAAGCTGCCCTGGAAAACCAGCGGCAGGACGTAGTTGTGGTCGAAGAAATAGATGGATGGAACAGCGGGCGTGCCCGCTCCCGGCGGGGAAGAGAAATTGGCCGGGTACTTGGGAATTGCCGCACCTGTGAAGGTGAGTGAACTGGCGCTCACGCCGTTTTGGTTGTAAGCCGTGGACATGATGATCTGCGGCGTGCGGCCGTAGAAAAAGCCGTAGCCGCCGCGTACCACCATTTTGTTGGACTGCAGCGGCTTGTAAGCGAAGCCGAAGCGCGGGCCGACATTGTTGGTGTCGTTGTTGAGGAAGCTGGTGTCCACGCCGAAGGCCGCCAGTTGCGGGTCCGGGTTCTTCACCGGCGGATGGGTGAGCAGGGCCAGATCGTAGCGAAGGCCGAAGTTCAGCGTCAGCTTGGGCGTCAGGCGGAACTCGTCCTGCGCGTAGAAGCCGAGTTCGGTGAAGTTCGGATAGGTCGTGAAGCCGGAGGTATTGGGGCCGGGGAACGCCTGCACGAACGACGCCGGGTTGCCGGCGAAGAAGTCCGCATAGCTGTTGAAGGTGTAGGAGCCGCGAGCGTTGCCGGCGAAATAATTCCCGATCTGGTTGTGGTTGACGTCCCCGCCGACCTTGAAAGTGTGGCGGCCCATAGTCCGGCTCAGATTGTCGGCGAACTCGTAGCCCTTGATGTTGGCATAGCGCGGCGTGATGGGACTCGCTCCAAAAGAGAGAGCCGTAAAGCCGCTCTGCCGCACCACGGTCTCGGGCCCGTTGCTGTTGGCGACGCTCGGCTCGTTGTCACGCAGGAACGCGAAGCGAAACTCGTTCAGCAGCGTCGCGCTCAGCACGCTGGTGAGAGAGGCGCCCAGCGTGTCGGTGATGACCTTCTGATCGCCGGTGTGCTCGAGCGCCGACTGGTTGCCCGACAGCTCCAGGCCGATGCCGCTGAAGCGTTGCGCGTTGTAGCGGACCGAAAGCCGGTGCTGGTCGTTGATCTGCCAGTCGTTCTTGATCAGGTAGACGTCCTGGTTGAAGGCCAGCGTGTAGGGCGCGAGCTTCGATTGGAGCGTCTGGATCCCGGCGGCGTTGGCCGGGTCGGCCAGCAGGTTGGACGGAATCGGAATGCCCAGGAACACCGGGTTGGGGAGCAAGCGGCGCTGGCCGTCGTAGTTGAAAAAGAAAAAGTCCTTGTTCTTTTTCACCGGCCCGCCCAGCGTGCCGCCGAACTGGTTGATGTGAAACGGCTGGCGCGGGCGGCCCACCGAGTTGTTGATCCAGGTATTGGCATTGAGGTAGCGGTCGCGGAAAAACTCGAACGCCGAGCCGTGAAAATCGTTGGTGCCCGACTTGGTCACCACGTTGATCACCGCCCCGCCGGCGCGGCCGAACTCGGCGGCGTAATCGCTGTTGTTGACCTGGAACTCGTCGACTGAATCGACGCTGAACTGGTACGGCGCGCGGCCTGTCCCGGTGCGGCCAAGCGACTGGCCGTAGAAATTGTTGTTGTTGTCGGTGCCGTCTACCGTCAGGTTGTTGAGCGTGCCGCGCTGGCCGGCGAAGCTCAAATCGCCCCCGCGCACGTCCGTGGTCACGCCGGGCGTAAGCAGAATGAATTGCAGAAAGTCGCGGCCATTCAGCCCGAGATTGGAAATCTGCCGGGAATCGACCGAGGTGGCCATGCTCGAGCGGGTGGTTTCAATCGCCGCCACCGCCCCTTCCACAGTCACCTCCTGCGTCACCGCTCCCACGGTCAGCTTCAGGTCCACGGTGAGCATCTGGCCCACGCCCACGCGCACCGGCCCCGCTTTGCTTTCGGCGAAGCCCTGCGCCGTGGCGGTAACCTCGTAATCGCCCACTGGCAGCAGCGGAATCGTATAGAGCCCCGCCTCCGCGGAGGCCGCCGTTCGCTCCAGGCCCGTGTTGACGTTCTTGGCCGTGACCTGCGCATTCGGGACGCCGGCGTTCGAAGGATCGAGAATGTTGCCGGTGATGGTTCCGGTCAGTGCCTGCTGCGCCCCCAGCGTCATGGGAACGACCGCCGCCAACACGGCTACCCATAAGAGTCGGTTCATGGCTGAGACCTCCGTAAGAACTGAGACTGCCCCTGGAAAATTTCATTATATCTGTTCGGACGCGCCGATGGCCCGCCAACCAATGGGTGTGAAAATGGGGCCCGGCGGCAGCCTGCCAATCGGACTGCTGCGGAAGATATGAATTCGAGGTTACAGAAAGCTCAGCAGGGCGCCGATAAAAATCGCCGGCGCGTAGGGGATGCTCTCCTGGCCGGGCGCTGCGGCCGGCAGCGCGGCGCCGCGGGCGGCCGAAGTCCAGCGCCGCCGCATCCATTTCCAAAACAAATAGCCGCAGGCTACCAGCGCGCCCACGATGGCCGTGAGCAGCGCCGCCCGCAAGATCTGTCCGGCCCCCAGGCAGCCGCCGAAGGCGGCCATCAGCTTGATGTCGCCGCCGCCCATGCCGCCCAGCAGAAAGAAAACCAGAAACACAGCGAAGCCCAGCGCCGCTCCGCCCATCCAGGCCGAAGGTCCGTGGCGCCACCCGCGGGCGGCGATTTGGCACGCCACTCCGGCGAGCAGCCCGGCCAGCACCGTCACATTGGAGATACGGCGCCGCCACAAATCCTCGGCGCTCGCCGCCAGGCCCAGCAGCAGACACACTCCCAGTTGCGCGCTCACGCCCCCTCCACCGCCCGAGGACTGCTGTGGGCGGCAACCCCGTCGGGTTACACCTCTCCGGCCACACGTCTCCAGCTACACCTCTGGCTCTGCCTGGCCGCGACCCTCTGCGGCCGCCGCCCGGCAGCCGCCGTCAGGCCCCGCTGGCCTGGAGCAGCCGGCTGGCCAGCTTCGAGTAGATGTTCGACATGCTGCTCGAAACGTTGGGGATCACCGCCCCCGCCGCCACTGCTACGAAGCCGGCGAGAAGCGCGTACTCCACCAGATCCTGGCCCTGTGTGTCCATCCAAATACGAAGTCGCCAGATCCTTACAATCCACTGCTTCATGGTCCTCTCCTTTAGCTTCCTGGTTGCCGCTCCCGGACTCGCCTGGTATCCCGTCCGGCCGGCCAAAGCAGGCTCCGCCGTCTTCCGCAGGCGGAGCCCCACCCTGGTGTCAAACTAGCTGGCCGCCGCGGTCAGCACGCTCGACATGCGCGAAAAGATCTTGCTGATGCTCGTGCTGATGCCGGGCAACAACGCGCCCGCCGCCACCGCCACGAACCCCGCCAGCAAGGCGTACTCCACCAAATCCTGGCCTCGCGTGTCCTTCAACAGCGCGACCTTCCAGAACGCCCGCTTGATTCCTTGCATCGTTAAGTTAAACATCGAAGTTTGGTTCTCCTTTTTGTGTTATCGGATGCTTTCTTGTGTTGCTACAACCCTTCCCCGCCGCTCGGGGGCCGCCCCCGCCGCCGGGAAGCCGCCCTTGTCTAGCTCGCGGCGGCCGTCACCACGCTGCTCAGTCTCGAAAAGATGGTGCTGATACTGGTGCTGATGGCCGGCAGCAGCGCTCCCGCCGCTACCGCCACAAAGCCGGCCAGCAAGGCATACTCCACCAGGTCCTGGCCCCGGCGGTCGCTCCCCAACCGCGCCAGGCGCCAGAGCTTCGCCTGCCATCGCGGCCATCGGGTTCGAACCCAGGTATTGCTCATTAAATGACTCATCGCAGCATTCTCCTTTTTGATTACAAGTTCTTTTTGTCTGCAAGGAGGCGTCAATCGGTCCGGCCCGCGAGGGTGCTCGGAGCGGTCCGGGTCATCACCAAGGCGTGGCCGTCGTCGTACGCCAACCGCCACTCCGGATCCGCCTTGAGCAGACTCGCCAAAGGCCATTCGACCGGCACCAGGGCAACCTCGAAGCCGTAGCGCTTGAAAATCTCCTCCCAGCGGTGCTGCCCCTGTTGCGCTTCCAGGTATTCCCGCCCGAGGGCCGCCCCGTAGAAATCACTGCGGCCGTCGATGAACACCCGGACGTGCGGATAAAAGCGATAGATCAGGTAGTCCCCCCACTGGTCGGAAGTAAAGATGCGCCGCCCCACAATTTCCTTTTCGGTCCGGGCCAGGGCCTGCTGAGGAAATTTTTGGGGCGGAAACTCGACCCGCCAGCGCGGCGGGCCGGAATTGAGCAGGGCGAGCGCCAGCGCCGCCGCCGCCAGCCCCCAGGCCGGGAAGCGCAGGCCCGCCTGCGCGCCGGGGCGCGGCGCGTAGTCCGACGCCAGCTCCGCCAGCACCTGAGCCCAGCCGCCCGGGGCGCCCTCGAGCCTCCGGGTCAGTTCCGCCGCCGCCACCGGCGTGGCCGCGAGCACGTAGAGCAGCACGTGGCGCACCGAGCCCAGCGCGGCGTGCGCCAGGGCCACCACCAGCAGCGCCGGGGCGTAGTCGCGCCGGCGCCACAGCGAGGGAACGGCCAGCAGTCCCCCGATCAGCAGCAGCTCGAATACCAGCATGCTCTCGCCCCGGAAGCGCGGCGATTGAAATTCCTCGACCGCGTTGCGGATGAAATCCGAGCGCAGGTAGCTCGCGATGTGCTGGTGCAGCCGGTAGCCATAGGGATTGAGCAGCGTCGCCGCGGCCACCGCCGCCAGCAGCGCCGCGTACCGCCGCGCCGGGCCCCAGTCGCGCGGCCGCGGACGGCTGGCTTGATCCCACCACGCCCCCAGCGCGTAGATTGCGAGCATCGCCGGCAGCGCCACAAAGCCCCCATGCAGGTTGGCCCACAGCGCCCCCAGCGGCGCCAGCATCCAGACCCAGGGCGACCGCCGCCGCCGGTCCGCTTCGAGCAGCCACAGCGAGACCACAAACAGCAGGCAGGTGAACACGTGCGGCCGCGCCAGCCAGTGCACGGTGGAGGCCGAGCCGGCGGCGAACATGGCGAAGATCGCCACCAGCACGTTCACCCGCTGCCACAGCAGAAACTCGAACAGCACCGCCGAGGTGGCGGCAATCGTCATGGCCGCCAGCAGCACCACGCCCTTGAGCCCCGCGGCGCGGTTGGCGAGCGAAAACAGCACGTCGCTCAGCCATTCCCAGGCGAACCACGGCGCCCCGGGCCGGGAAAACGAAAACAAGTCGTGGGTAGGAAACCGCCCCGTGGCCAGGATGGTATCGCCGGTGCGGATGTGCCAGCCGGTGTCGCCATCGGCCAGTAGCACGCTCGCCTGGCCGCCCAGCAGCAGCCACAGCAGCATGCTTGCAAAGACAACTTCTCCCAGCGGCGGCAGCCACCAGCGCCCCTGCGTCGGCATAGACACCCCCTCCATCGTCAGAGGCGTCGCTGCCCTACAGGCCCGGCCCGCGCCCGCCGATTGACTGGGTGCGCTTGGCCGGAGGTGGCAGTGCCCACGATCACAGTTTGCGCCTGCGATTCGCAGCCGATTGCACTCGAAGGTCTCCGCAGTGTGCTCGACGCGAGCGAGGACTTGAAGTTTGCGGGCGGCGCCCAGAGCCTGCTCAACGGCCTGGGGCTGCTCGAGCACCACGCGCCGTCGATCATGCTGATCGACCGCTCGTTCGGCGCCAAGCCGGTGCTCGACTGGATCGGCGCGGCCAAAACGCGCTATCCCGGCACGCGCACCGTGCTGTGGGCCACCGTCATTTCCGATGTGGAGTGTTTCCGCGCCTTTCAGTCGGGATCGCGCGGCATTCTCAAGAAATCAGCGCCGCTGCCCGCCCTTCTCGATTGCCTGCGCACGGTGGCCCGCGACCAGATCTGGACCGAAAGCCTTTACGCCCCCCAGGCGTCGGACCTCACGCGCCCCCGCCCCCGTCCGCTCACGCCGCGCGAGCACGAGATCATCGCCCTGGTTTCCCGCGGCCTCAAGAACCGCGAAATCGCCGATGTTCTCTCCATCGCCACCGGCACCGTCAAAATCCACATCATGCACATCTTCGAGAAGACCGGCATCCGCGACCGCTTCGAGCTGGCCATGTTCGGCCTGAAGAGCACCAACGCCAACGGCCCCGTCGCCCTCAGCCAGTAGCGGCGCCGTGCCGCAGCGCCCGAGGAAGAAAAAGTCGCGAATGGACGCGAATGGACGCAAATAGAAAGAGGGTTTTTCATTCGCGTTGATTCGCGTTCATTCGCGACCCCACAAATCCCGCTGCGACCTCCGACAACGCCCCTGCTCGGCTGCAATGAAGCTTATGGCCGCCGCGGAGACCGAGTTCCTCTACGACGCCATCGTGGTCGGCGCCGGACCCACCGGACTCGCCTGCGCCATTGAGATCCAGCTTCGCGGCCTGCCCCGTCGCCCCCAGCCAGTAGCGGCGCCCCCAGCGTTCACCAGCGCCGCGCCGCGGCCCGCCGGTGGATTTCCGCGCCCTCAAATCTCCAGTCCCACCGACCGCATCAGCTCGATCGCATTGCTCTTCCGCACCACCCCGGGGCGGATCCGGTAGTCGAAGCGAATCCGCCCGTCCTCGATCTGATCTTCGAAGTGGACGTTGGCCGCCCGCTCTCCGAGCGTGCCGGCGATCTCGGCCAGCGCCAGGTCGTGGGTGGTGATCAGCCCGATGGCTCCGCGCCGCACCAGGCTGCGGGCCAGCGCTTCGGCGCCAATCAGCCGGTCGTGGGAGTTGGTGCCATGCAGGAACTCATCGATCAGAAACAGGACCGGGCGCGGTCCGCCGGTCTGGCCGAGAATCTCCCGCAGCCGCAGGATTTCCGCGTAGAACCGCGACACGCCGCCCTGCAGCGAGTCCGTGACCCCAATCGAGGCGCCGACCGAAAGCGGGGACATCCGCAGTTGCCGGGCGCGCACCGGCGCCCCGGCCTGCGCGAGCACTGCGTTGATCCCCAGCGTGCGCAGCAGCGTGCTCTTGCCCGACATATTCGACCCGCTGACCACCAGCAGGCGCAGCTCGCCGCCCAGCCGCACATCGTTGCGGACCACGCGCCCCTCCGGGATGAGCGGATGCCCGATATCGCGGGCCTCGAGCCACGGGGACTCCGCCACGAATTCCGGAAACGGATCGTCCGGATGCTCGAATGCGTGGCTTGCCAGCGAACACAGCGCTTCGGTCTCGCCGGTGGCCATGAGCCACCGCCGCACGGCCGCGCCGGAGTGCCGCCGCCAGTGTTCCACCGCGAACGCCAGGTGCTCGGTCCACAACACGAACGGCTCCAGGATCTGCACGAAGAGGTTTTCGCGCGAATCCAGCAGCTCCATCAGCCGGTTGAGCCGGGCCAGGCGCCGCGAGGGCGGATGGCCTTCCGAATCCAGGGAAGCGCGCAGCTCCGACAGCAGCGGCGAGCGGAAACTTTCGCGCTCGAGACGAAGCAGCACCTCCGAGAGCAGCTTCAACTCGTGCGCCGACTCTTCGACCGCCGCCACCACCGCGTGCACGCGCTTGCGGAAAGAATAGAGGAACCAAGCGTTGACAAGCAGCGCCGCCAGAAAAAGGTCCCGCAACAGGATGGATGTGGATTCAGATATTTCGACCAGCCCGAGGCGGTACGCGCCATACTCGAGAAACGCACAAAGGCCCAGCGCGCCGAGCAGGCTGAGCCCGCCCGTGAGGGCGCGCCGCCAGCCGGCTTCGAGCAGCGCCGGCGCCTCGCCCCAGGCCGCCAGGGCGGTCGGGTCCACGCCCGCGCGCGCCTCTTCCGCCAGCACGGCCACATCCTCGCGCAGATCGACGCGAGGCCGCAGCTCGTTCACCGCCTCGTGCCGCGCGCGCAAGGTTTCCGCATCGGCGGGGGCGAGCAGCCAGCGCGCCAGCGTATCCTCGCCGATGTGAGTCCGAGCGGTACACAGCAGCTCGAATAGCGACCCCTTGCCGAACAGGTCCAGATCCCGCGCGAAAGGATGCGCCGGGTCCAGATAGCGGTCGCCGGCCTCTCCGGTTCCGGCCCATTTTCCGTCCAGCCGCGCGAGGGCCTTTTCGAAGTAACGCTCCGCGCGCCGGCGCCGCTCGAGCAGTCGCCGCGCCCTCTCCTGGAGCACAGCCAGCACGAGCAAGGCGGCCGCCGGCAGCAGCGCCCACACAATGGAAAAAGCGTGGTAGAACAGCGCCGGCCACAACAGGGTTGCGCCGCTCGCGGCCACCGCCACCTTGCCCCAGCCCAGCAGCAGGTGCTGCCGGTCGCAGCGAGCGATGTCAGCGCGGCGCTCTTCTAATGATTGGGAGTAAACCACGCGCGGATCCTGCATGATGGGCCTTCCTCGTTCTCTGCCTGGCGCTTCCCCAGACCGGTCCATGCCAACCCTATCATGACGCAGGCCGGGCGCGGCTCGGTCGCCCTCAGCCAGGAGCCACCCGAGGAAGAAAAGGTCGCGAATGGACGCGAATGGACGCAAATAGAAAGAGGATTTTTCATTCGCGTTGATTCGCGTTCATTCGCGACCCAACAAATCCCGCTGCGACCTCAGACCACGGCCATGCTCGGCCACAATGAAGCTTATGGCCGCCGCGGAGACCGAGTTCCTCTACGACGCCATCGTGGTCGGCGCCGTGCCGCAGCGCCCGAGGAAGAAAAGGTCGCGAATGGACGCGAATGGACGCAAATAGAAAGAGGGTTTTTCATTCGCGTTGATTCGCGTTCATTCGCGGCCCCACAAATCCCGCTGCGACCTCAGACCACGGCCCTGCTCGGCCACAATGAAGCTTATGGCTGCCGCCGAAGCCGAGCCCGTCTACGACGCGATTGTGATTGGCGCCGTGCCGCAGCGCCCGAGGAACAAAAGGTCGCGAATGGACGCGAATGGACGCAAATAGAAAGAGGGTTTTCCATTCGCGTTGATTCGCGTTCATTCGCGGCCCCACAAATCCCGCTGCGACCTCAGACCACGCCCCTGCTCGGCTACAATGAAGCTTATGGCTGCCGCCGAAGCCGAGGCCGTCTACGACGCGATTGTGATTGGCGCCGGACCCACCGGACTCGCCTGCGCCATTGAGATCCAGCTTCGCGGCCTGCGCGCGGTGCTTCTCGAAAAGGGCTGCCTGGTCAATTCGCTCTACCACTACCCGCCGCACATGACTTTCTTCACCACGCCCGAGCTGCTGGAGATCGGCAACCTCCCCATGACCAGCATTCGCGAGAAGCCGACGCGCACCGAGGCGCTCAAGTACTATCGCCGCGCCGCGCAGCACTACCATCTGGACGTGCGCCAGTACGAGCGCGCCGACCGCATCGAGGGCGAGGACGGCGATTTCCGCGTTTACACCACGCAGCGCTTCGGCCGCACGGCCTGCCATCGGGCCCGCAAGGTGATCCTCTCGACCGGCTACTACGATCTCGCCAACCGCATGGACATCCCGGGCGAAGATCTCCCCAAGGTGATGCACTACTATCACGAGCCGCACCCTTATTACGATTCCGACGTGGCCGTGATCGGCGGCAAGAATTCTGCCGCCATCGCCGCGCTGGAGCTTTTCTGGACCGGCGCCCGCGTCACCCTCATCCACCGCGAGCCGCAGTTGAGCGACAAGATCAAGTACTGGATCAAGCCCAACATCGAGAACCGGCTGAAGAACGGCGAGATCACCGGCTACCTGAGCTCGACCGTCGAAGAGATCACCGAAGACTGCCTTCGCGTGCAGACTCCGGAGGGCGTGAAGTGGCTGCAGAACGACTGGGTTTTTGCCTTGACCGGCTACCACCCCGATCTGGAGTTCCTGCGGCAGACGGGCATCGAGTTTGACCCCGTGACCCGCCGCCCGCGGACCAATCCGCAAACGCTCGAGAGCGACCGCCCCGGCGTGTACCTGGCCGGGGTGCTGGTGGCGGGCATGCACACCAACGAAATCTTCATTGAGAACGGCCGCTTCCACGGCGGCCAGATCGCCCAAGACATCGCCGCCCGCCTGAAGTGAGCGGCGGGGTCTTGCTAGACTGAAAAGAAGATGCCCTCGAAGATCCACGAGATTCTCACCTCAGCCTCGGCGATCGCCAAGGGCATGAGCGTGACATTTGGCGAGATGCTTTCACCCACGATCACCGAAGGCTACCCCGACGAGCCGCCGAGATTTGAGGAGCGCTATCGCGGCCTGCACGTGCTGCAGCGCGACGAGAACGGCCTAGAGAAATGCGTGGCCTGCTTCCTGTGCGCGGCGGCCTGCCCCTCCAACTGCATCTACATCGAGGCCGCCGACAATACCGCCGAGCAGCGCATCAGCGCCGGGGAGCGCTACGCCGGGGTCTACAACATCGACTACAACCGCTGCATCTTCTGCGGGTATTGCGTGGAAGCCTGCCCGACCGACGCCATCACCCACGGCCACGGCTTCGAGCTGGCCAGCTATGACACGGCGTCGCTGGTCTATCGCAAAGAGCGCCTGCTGGCGCCGTGGCCGCCGGGGGGTGGAACCGCCGATGAACGCAGATGAACGCGGATGAAAAACCGCTGTTGTTATCGGCGTTTATCGGCGTTCCTCGGCAGTTTCATTTATGAGAATCGGCATCACCTGCTACCCGACCTACGGCGGCAGCGGCATCGTGGCCACCGAGCTGGGCATGGAGCTGGCGGCCCGCGGCTATGAGGTCCACTTCATCAGCTACGCCAACCCGATCCGCCTCAACACCGAGAGCCCGCGGATTCATTACCACGAGGTAGAGGTCAGCACCTATCCGCTGTTTCAATATCCACCGTACTGCCTGGCGCTGGCCTCGCGCATGGCCGAGGTGGCCGAAACCCAGTCGCTCGACCTGCTGCACGTCCACTACGCTATCCCGCACGCCATCAGTGCGCTGCTGGCCAAGCAGATGCTCGGCCCGCGCCGTTTGCCGTTCATCACCACGCTGCACGGCACCGACATCACGCTGGTCGGCGTGGACCGCTCCTATCTGCCCATCACGCGCTTCTCGATCGAGCAGAGCGACGGCGTCACCGCCATCAGCCACTACTTGAAAGACCACACCCTGCGCGTGTTCGGCATCCAGAACGAGATTCGCGTCATCCAGAACTTCGTCAACTGCCAGCTCTATCGCCACAACCCGAACCCGGAAGCCCGCGCGCTTTATGCCAAGCCCGCGGAGAAGATCCTCGTGCATCTTTCGAACTTCCGGCCCGTCAAGCGCGTGCTGGACGCCGTGCGCGTGGCGGCCAAAGTGAGCCACGAGATTCCCTGCAAGCTGCTCATGATCGGCGACGGGCCCGATCGCGGTCCGGCCGAGTACCTGGCGCGCGACCTGGGCGTCGAAGACCGCGTGCTCTTCTTAGGCAAGCAGAGCCGCATTCCGGAGCTGCTGGCCATCGCGGACCTGATGCTGTTGCCGAGCGAGATGGAGGCCTTCGGGCTCGCCGCTCTCGAAGCCATGGCGTGCAGCGTGCCCGCCGTCGCCACCGGCATCGGCGGCATCCCCGAGCTGATTACCGACGGCGTGGACGGCTTGCTAGCCCCCATCGGCGACACCGACGCCATGGCCGCCCACGCTGTGGCGCTGCTGTCGGATACGGCGCGCTACGCGCAGTTCGCCGCCGCCGCCCGCCGCAAAGCCGAGACGCAGTTCTCGACTGACCTGATCATTCCGCAGTACGAACAGTATTACCGAGAGGTGCTGGCCCGCTGAACGGCTCGTATTACCGCACTCGAAGCTGAATCTGGTTCGAGTATCCGGATGTTGTGGTGGCGTTGAACGCCTGCACCTTGTACAAGTAGGTGCCGCTCGCGACCGTCTCCGAGTACGTGGTGACGTTTGCCCCCACCTGGCCCACCTTCGAGAAGCTGGGGTGCCTGGCGCTCAGGGCGCGGAAGACGGAGAAGCCGGTCTCATTGCTCGAGTTGTCGGTCCAGTGCAGCGTCACCGTCTTGCTCGACACACTGCCGGTCAGGTTGCTGGGAGCATTGATCGTGTTCGCGTTGACGGTGATGGTGACCGTGGTGGAGCCGGTCGCGCCGCCATTATCGGTGACGGTGAGCTTGGCGGTGATTGTGCCGGCCGAGTTGTAGGTGTGGCTGGTGGTGGCGCCCGAGCCGTTTGCGCCGTCACCGAAGGCCCAGGCGTAAGAAGCGATGGTGCCGTCGGGGTCGGAGGAGCCGCTGCCGTTGAACGAAACCGCCAGGGGAACCGTGCCCGAGGTTGGCGTGGCGGTGGCGACGGCGGTCGGCGGCTGGTTGACCGTGCCGGCGGGCGGCAGCACGAACAGCGTGATGCTCTGGGCGGGCAGCGTCGCGGTGAAGCTCGTGCCGCTGAAGTTGATGTCCGAGAGGCGCGTGATGGCGTTGCTGGAAGTCAATTGCCACCCCTGCGCGGTGCCCGCGCTCGAGAAATTGGCGAAGCTCATGGTCGCCGAGGTCGAGCCCGAGAGGTACTTGCTGATGACCATGATGGTCAGCGCGTTATCGGAAGAGCGGACCGAGGCGAACGACGCGACGTTGTCCGGATTGGGGGCGGTGGCGGAGACGCTGGTATCGCCGAAGGCGGACTTGCTGCCGTCGTAGTTGCGGTACATCTTGATGGCGTTATAGGTGGGCGTGCCGGTCGAGGGAGTGGTCCAGCGCGCGCCGATGTCGAGGCCCTCGCGGCCGAAGATGCCCAGAATGTCGGCCTGCGCGGTGGCTCCATTGATGTAGGCGTCGGCGCCCCAACTATACTCGGTGACGGCGGTCTGGGTGCCGGGATAGTAAGTATTGACCCAGGTGTGCAGGCGCGGGATCAGCTCGACCACGGCGTTGATCCACGACGTATCGACGTAGCTGGGGTCCCAGAGCGAGCGCGTCGAGCGGTTGCGCAGAAGCTCGGTATTGGTAGAGACATCGTTGCTGAACTCGCCGCCCTGCGGGTAGTAATGCACGCTGAAGACGTCCAGAATGCGCTTGCCGGTAGTGGTGTTGTTGGCCTGAAGCTGGCCCAGGAGCCACGGCAGGTAGTCCGCGCCGCCGTGATTGTTGCGGTCGGGCAGGGTGCTCCAGCCGTGCAGGCTACCGTACTGCTGATCGTAGCCGCTGTAGAAGTAGCCGCTCCAGCCCCACTCCTCGGGCCCCACCACCAGCGCGGCCGGGTCGGTGGCCTTCACCTTCGCGCCGTAGTCGAGGATCTTGCTGAGCATTTCGTCCATGGTCGGGCCGGTGGGGTGCACGTCGCGGTGAGTGGAAAACCAGATGCTCGGCTCGTTGTCGAGGATGTAATACCGCAGGCCGCCGCTCGACGCCGGGCCCCAGGTGGAGACGATGTGCTGCATCCAGCCTTGCTGATAGGTAGAGTCGGAGGGAACGTTGGCGTCGTTGGGGTCGTTGCCGGTGACGTACTGGCCGCTGGTCAAGATGCCGTTGCCGGCGTCGGGAAACCACTGCCAGTCGTTGCCGGTTTGCGCGCCGTATTTGGCGATCGAAAAACTGGCTAGTTTGCCGCGGCTTGCTCCGAGCTTGCCCACCCAGCCGATCATGGGGATGGTCAGCATGGCTTGCGCGCCGTTCGACTTGCAATCGGAAATGAAGCTGTCGCCGCGATAGGCCGGCGTGCTGCTCGAATCGGCGATGCTCTCGAAATACCAGTCGTTGTCGCGGTTGTCGCAGTTGAGCTGCCAGTTGTAGCGGCTGGTGTTGTTGCCGCCCTGGCGGTTGATGAGGACGTTGAGGTCGGCGAGTTGCGCGGCGGTCGCGTAGTTCATGCCGTAGACGTAGGGGCTGATGGCGTGGCGGTTGCCGTTGGCATCGACGCTGATGGTGACCGCCGGGTTCTGGGCAAACAGAGGAACAGCAAGAATGGCCAGCAGAAGATTTCGGGTGCGCATCAGGAAGAGCCTAACAAAGAGGCCCGAATCCGGCCATACAACAAAAGTACTATCCACGAGGTACTATCGAGACTCGCTCGAGGCCAAGGCCGCTGTGGCGTCACGCTGGCACTCGCGCCCCGGGCGCGTTATCGATTGATACGACAGGAGATGGCGACCGCCGGAGGAATCGCGTCACCCGGTGGCGTCACTGCGTGCGGGGATGTTCCGTAGCGACGCCAGACGCTGCTGGACATGGCTTCGGAACGTGGCGTCCTGGATGCCGGCGAGGTTCACTTCGACATTGGCGCGCGCGCCTGCGAGGGCGGCATTGAGCAAGGCCTCGGCGACGGCGAGATCGGAGTGCATCGCGGCGGGAGCGAGGGCGCGCAGCCGGCGCAGCGGCGGGCGCAGGGAGGCTGCGGCTTCGGCGACTTCGAGCGGGACCGCCGCCGCTGCCTGCAGCGCAGCCTCTCGTGCCACGGGATCGTGGCGCGCGGCACACACGGCCTGGTAGGCAGCCGCATCGCGCCACACGGCCTGCTCAAAGAAACGGCGCCTGCTCTCAAACTCGGCCAGCAGGGGCGCGAGATCGGAGGGAGCATCCTTCTTCTTGCTCGCCAGGCCCGCCACCATCGCCCCAAGCGAGGCTGCCAGCGCGGCGGCAGCAGCGGCGGCGCTGCCGCCGCCGGGGACGGGGGTGGGAGCGGCGACTTGATCCAGGAACTCCGCCAGCCCGCCCGGCCCGGGCGAGGCGGCCAGCGCCTCGGCGAGGCGGTTTTCGAGGAGGAGGCGCGGCTCGAAGTTCTCCACTTGCAGGTAAAACGCCGCCGCCATCTCCAGGGCTCGCTTAGGTATCAGCCCGATGATCTGGCTCGACGCGATGGACGTTTTTTCCGCCGCGGCCTCGCGCTGCACCGCCTCGAACACTGCGTGCGGCGGGGTCTCCTCGAAGTCGGTGAGGTTCATCGAGACTTGCGCCCGGCCGCGCGCCTCGACGCCCATGGCCTTCACGCATGGCAGGCCGCCGGACGAGGTCCGAATCTTCTTTGCGATGCGCTTCGCCACGCCGACATCGGCGGTGGCGAGATAAATGTTGTAAGCGATGAGGAACTTGCGCGCGCCGACCACCGTGGCGCCGGCGGTGGGATTCAGTTCGGGGCCGCCGACGTCGGGCCGGCGCGCGGGGTTGACCTTCACTTCCTCGCGCAGGCCCTCGAACTGGCCGCGGCGGATGTTTTCGAGGCTCGCGCGCTCCGGAACCCGTGCTGCCGCCTCGTAGTAATACACTGGAACGCGGCAGCGCCGCCAGATTTCTTCACCGGCGCGGCGCGCCAGCTCCACGCACTCTGCGAGCGTCACGCCCGCGAGCGGCACGAACGGCACGACATCGGCGGCACCGATGCGCGGGTGGGCGCCCCGGTGATGGTTCAGGTCGATGCGCGCCGCGGCCCGCTCGACGGCCCGCACGGCCGCCTCGACAACAGCCTCGGGCGGGCCAGCGAAGGTGATGACCGAGCGGTTGTGGTCGGCGTCCATCTCGCGGTCGAGCACCGCGACGCCCTCCACGCTGCGGATGGCGGAGACGATCTCCTCGACGAGGGCGGGGTCGCGGCCCTCCGAGAAATTGGGCACGCACTCGACCAGCCGCGTCATAGCTCGGGCTCCCCCGTTTTGGCCGGCGCGATGAACCGGCCGCGGCACTTCGGCATCGGGCGACCGAACCGGCCGCACGGGCGCCCGCTGATCTGCTTGGCGCGGTGGCGGGGGAGGCGGCGCACGGCTGTCGCGCACTCGACACGGCGCGTCATAGGTCGGGCTCCTCGACCCGGGCCGGCCAGATGATCTGGCCGCGGCGCATGGTCGTGTGCACCAGGCTTGTACCGTAGTAATAGGCAAGCTCGCGGTAATCGCCGGCGTCAAGAAGGATCAGGTCGGCAAACTTGCCCGGCTCGAGCGAGCCGGTCTGGGCGGCGCGGCCGAGGGCCGCCGCGCCATTGATGGTGGCGGCGCTGACCGCCTCGGCCGGCGTCATCTTCATTTGCGTGCAGGCCAGCGCCAGGATCATCTGCATGTTGAACGTGGGGCTGCTGCCGGGGTTGAAGTCGGTGGCCAGGGCCACAGCGCCGCCGCGCTCGAGCAGGCGCCGGGCGGGCGGATAGGAGCTTCCGCCGAGGTGAAAGACCGATCCCGGCAGGAGGGTGGCGATGGTCTCGGATTCCGCCACGGCCTCCAGCTCTTCGCCGGCGAGCTTTTCCAGGTGATCCAGGCTGATGGCGCCAAGCTCCACCCCCAGGCTCGCCGCCCCGATGGCGGCAAACTGGCCGGCATGGAGCTTCAAGCCCAAGCCGAGCGAGCGGGCCGCCACCAGAATCCGGCGCGCCTGCGCTACGGTGAAAGCCCCCTGGTCGCAGAACACGTCGCAGAATTCAGCCAGGCGCCGGCGCCGCACGACGGGCAGCATCTGCTCGACCAGCAGGGCCACGTAGGCATCGGGATCGTGCTGGAACTCGGGCGGCGGCACGTGCGCGCCCAGAAAGGTTCGCACGACCTCCAGCGGCCGGCCGTCGAGCCTCTGCATCACCCGCAGGCTCTTGCCCTCGGCGGCGGGATTCAGGCCGTAGCCCGATTTGCCCTCCACCGTGGTCGTGCCGCAGGCGGCAAACCGGCGCAGCCAGCGGAGCCCTATCGCCTCCAGGCTGCGCGGCGAAGTCGAGCGCAGGGCCCGCACGGTAGCAGCAATACCGCCGCCTTCCTCCTGGATAGTCTGGTAGCTCGCGCCGCTGATGCGCCGCTCAAAATCCTGCAGGCGCGGGGCGGAAAACAGGAAGTGGGTGTGGCTGTCGACGAAGCCGGGCATGACGACTTTGCCGGTGGCGTCGATCTCGTCAGCGCCCCGCGCGTCCTTCACATTTTCCATGCGGCGGGCGGAGCCCAGGGAGTGGATGCGATCCCCCTCGATCAGCACGGACCCATCCTCGATGATCCCCAGCTCGGAGAGCTGGCGGCCGCGCCGGGGCACGGGGCCGCGCAGCGTGAGGAGCTGGCGCGCGCCCCGGATCAGCAAGCGTCTGGGAGGGATGGGCATCCTGGGTTGGCCGTCAGGTTTCGAGGCC
>DASQHK010000452.1:0-2680 GCA_035632135.1 Bryobacterales bacterium | reverse complement strand
GCCATGGCGCTGGCGATCTGGCAGGCGCCGCGGGGCGTGGCGGCCGGGCTCTCCATCCTGCTGATAGGCGCGCACGCCATCGGCTGCTGGCCGTCGGTGATCAGCCGGTGGAACCACAAGCAGCCCTGGGCGCTCAAGGGCGCGCCGTGGCAGGCGGCGCTGCGCATCGAGCCGGAGGAACAATACCTGGGCCGCGTTTTGCCCGAATACAACGTGGCCCGCATGATCGAGCGCGTCGTGCCGGCGGGGGCGCGCGTGTTTTCGCCCGATGCGGTCTCCGACGCCTACACCTCGCGCGAGGTCATCGTCAGCTACCAGAGCGCGCTGGGCGAAACGCTGATGGACGATCTGCTCACGCCGGTGCTGCACGACTTCGGTCCGGTGTGGAGCATCCGCTTCGAGTGGCCGCCCCGGGAGCTGGCCGGGCTGCGGCTCGTCGAGACCGGCTCCGATGAGGTGGAACAATGGAGCATTCACGAGGTGCTGCTGTTCGCCGGAGCTAGCTATGTCGTGCCAAAGCCTGACTGGCTCTTGCGGTCGCGGCCGAACGGGTGGGACGCGGCCCTGGCCACGGACGGCAATCCGGCGACGCGCTGGCGGAGCTGGTGGCCGCTGTATCCCGGCATGCAGTACCAGGTCGATTTTCCCAAGCCGCTGCGACTGAGCGCCGTGGAGCTGCACTGTTCCTCGGACCAGGAGCAGCTCCGGCTGCGCCTGGAGGGCAGGGACCCGCAGGGGCGCTGGGAAGACCTGCCGGCGTCCATGCGGCGCTCGGACCGCGAGCCGCAACGCGAGGAAATGAAGCGGCTGGCGGCGGGCGAGTTGAAGCGGCAGGGCGTGGGTTACCTGCTCACCGATCTCGAAGGCGGTGGAATGAACGTGATCGCGCCCGACATCGCAAACAATCCCGCGTCCTGGGGCGTGGAGCAAGTGGCCGCGTACGGCCCGGTGCGGCTGTACCGCATCGACTGAATTCGCCTTACTTTCACGAGTAAAGTCGCGGCGGGGGCGCGGCGGTCCGGCCGCGTCGTCGCGTCTCCGCCACCGAAGTTGCCGCTGTCTCCGGCGGCGAAACCCTGCCCGAAGTGGAGTAGCTGGCCGGCGGAACCTTGGCCGGGCGGTCTCCCATTCGCCGGCCGGGCCCTACGGCTGTTCGCTCTGCGCAGTCTGGATTGGGGCGGCCTTCAACTTGTCCAGATTCCGCAAAGTTTTTTCCCACAGATCCCGGTCCTTCTTCGTCGCGATGGGCAAGGACAAGTCGGAATAGAACGCCAGAATGTTCGTTCGCAGCTCCGGCGTCACGCCGGTAAAATTCTTCCTTGCCAAGCGGTCCAGCAGTTTGGCATACGTTTCGTCCGCCAGCTCATATTCGCCGGCGCGCGTGGGTTTGCCGGTGTCGAAATCTTCGTTCGCCAGACGCAAGTGCCCTCTTTGCACGTTTCCCAGCAGGTCCTGATAGCTCACCACCGCCGCCTTTACGCTTTCTGTGAACAGGGCCTGGGTATGAGGCGTGGGCAATCGGAAAGAGAGTGTCCGGAATCGTCCGACCTTCGGGAAAATCCGGTAAAGAAAAACCAGGAGCTTCGCGAAGAAACCCGGGTTGGAAACCTGTTCCCCCCACCGCTTGATGGATGCTTTCGGGTTCTTGTAATTGCCGCCCCAATCCGTTTCGTAATCCCGCCGGGAAAGTTTGTAGATGAACCGGGCTCGCCTGATGCCGGGCCGCAGAGCCTTGATCTCGTTCCTTCTTTTCTGCCAGGCGATCTTCGTCATCTCGGGGATGACCTCGCTCGCGCCCCGGCGGTAAGTGCCGATGGCGAGATCCTCGCTCACAAACAGGTCCTTCAACTCCAGGCCATAAGTCTTCTGGAAAGCCCGGTCCAAGAGCGGTTTGGCGACCTTGAAACCGATGAAGTCGTGGTACGTCTCCGGCAGATAGCCCGAACCCGCAATCTGCACCACGTCGAAGGAGAACTCCACGAGCAGGTGCGCCTTGGGGTCCTGGGCGTAGGTCACCACTTTTCCGTATTTCGCACCCAGCTCGGGATAGACGATGGGCACTGCCCGGTTCACGGCCAGCGGATGGCCCTCGTTGTCGGCAATGTAGTGTTCGAGCGCGCCTAGGGCGAAGGCATACTCGTTGAGATCCTGCGAATCCTCGAGCAGCGCCTGGATGAAGTCGCCGCTGCGCACGTAGTGCGCCAGATCACTGAAAAAGTGGCTCCCGAACGGGTAGTAGCCCATGTCCTGAATGACGCTGCCGCCGTACGCGTACGCGTGCGCTTCGCGCAACTGCTCCTGCGTAGCCGTGGGAAAACGCGCCAGCAGGAGCCTTCTGATGTTGGGCTCCCAGGAGGAATCGATGACCGCTTCGTGCGTCAGCACCGAATAGCCGGGCGCAATGGAGGAGAGAAACAGAACGAGAAGCGGAATGGCAACAACGCTGGGGACACGCACACGCTTCATCGGAAGAGCTGCTGTCAGTCTACCATAACGGGCCGATCCGCCCGTAAGGCCAGGTGCTTCCCGTAACACGCCCTCATCCACAGCCCTTTCCAAACCGGACATTTTTACTTTGCAGAGAATAGGACATTTCTACTTTGCGTTGACAATTACGGTCAAGCCCTTGACAGAGCAAGCGGCGAGTGCTACCAAAATAGCCGAAAGGGTGCATTTGCCA
>DASQHK010000451.1:0-20318 GCA_035632135.1 Bryobacterales bacterium | reverse complement strand
GCTGCGCTCCTTGCCCGCATGCACCAGGAAGACCTCGTCGACCAGGCGGGTGATGGCGCTGGCGGGCTCGTTGGTGATGCCGACGGTCAAGGCGCCGCCCTTGCGCGCCGCTTCCAGAAACAGGTTGGTGTCGGTGGACTCGCCGGATTGCGAGATGCCCACCACCAGGCTGTCCTGCCAGCGCAGGCCCGAGCGGTAGAGCGTGAGCACGGAAGGCGCGGCCAGGGAGACCAGGGTCCCGGTGGTGATTTCCAGCAGGTATTGGCCGAACAGGGCGGCGTTGTCGGAAGTGCCGCGTGCCACCAGAACGATCCACGGCGGCGGGCGGCGCTCGAGCGCGCGCCGGAACCGACGCAGGCGCGGAAACTCCCGCCGAAAGGTCCGCTCCAGCGCCTGCGGCTGCTCCTCGATCTCCCGAATCATGATGGACATGGCCAGTGCGGGGGAACCCCAAGGATACAACGATGACCTTGCGGCGTGGGACCGGGTTAACTGCCGAAGGGCGACTCGGGGCTGGTTTCGGTGCCGGAGTAAAACGTGTGCTGCGCAAACTGGTCGCCGGGAGGCAGCACGGTGACGTGCGGGGTGATGGTGATCACCAGCTCGCTCTGGTCGAGCTGCCAGGTATCCTGGCGGAAAAAACGGCCGAGGATGGGGATCTCGGCCAAGCCGGCCAGGCCGGAAGTGGTCCGGGTGCCCTGCATCTGGGACAGGCCGGAGATGATGCTGGTCTGCCCTTCCCGCAGCCGCGCCGTGCAGGCAACCTTGCGGTTGTCGATGACCGGAATGCTGTTGAAGCTCGCGCCGGAGAGCGCGCGGAACTCGGCCTCGATGTTCAGGGAAACTTCGCGGCTGGTGTGGATGCGCGGCGTCACTTTGAGCACCAGCCCGAGATCTTCAAACGTGAAAGAGGGGAATGGCTGGATCAACTGGCCGGCGTTCTGGAGATTCTGAATCTGCTGCGTGATGACGATGGGGGAAAACGAAGCGTTGAGGATCGGGTAGTGGTCGCCGACGTGAAGGCTGGCGGCCAGGCCGTCGGTGGCGCGCAAGCGGGCGCTCGACAGGAAGCGCGCTTCCGACCGCATCCAACTGGCTGCCAGGTCGGCGTTGGCGAGCTGGATGCCAAACAGGGTTTGGCCGCCGCCGAGGTTCAGCGTGGCCGGCGACTGGTTGGCGGCGGAGAAGTCCTGCTGCAACAGCAGGCCGAACTTGGTGAGGCTGCTGCGGCTGACCGAGAGCAGGTCGATGTCGAGGAGAACCTCGCCGCGCTTTCGCGAAAGCTCGCCATAAAGCGCCCTGGCCAACTGGACCTTGGGGACGGTGTCGCGCACCAGCACCTGGCGGCGGTTGGGATCGACCACGAGACGCTTGATCTCGAGCGCCTGCTGCACCGCCTTGCCGATCTCGTTCGCTTCCTCCACGCTCATGGCATAGGGGATAGATAGCAGCACGACTATCATGGGCTCGGTCGAGGCGCGCTTCTGCTGCGTATCCTTGGCCACCAGGGCGACATCGTGACGCAGCGGCACAAAAAAAGTGCCCGTCACGGTGGTGAGCGCGTGGGCGGCCTGGCGGAAATCTACATCGCCGATCTCGAAGCGGAACGGCGGGCCGGGGGTGAACTCAGAATCGAAAACCACGTCGAGGCCGAAGACGCGGAAGACCTGCTCGTAGATGTCGCGGGCGTTGCCGCGCAGATGAAAGTTGTACCAGCCCGGCTTGGGCTTCAGCTCGAGGGGCCCGCGGGCGCGCTCGGCGGCGCGAATCTCCGCATCGCTGGGCGGGGCAGGGGCGCCATCCGGGTCCGCCGCATCCTCCTTGCGGGCTTCGAGCCGGGCCTGCAAATAGCGATTGTCGGGGTCGAGCGCGATGGCGTCTTTGAGGCGATCCAGGCCGGCGAGCGTCTCGGCAGCGCGCACCCGCAGGCGCTCGGCTTCGAGGCGGTATTTCGTGTTCTGAGGATCGGCGTCGGCGGCGCGGATGAGCAGCGTGTAGGCTCGCAGATCGTCGCCCTCTCGCTCAGCGCGGCGGGCCTGGCGATACAGACGCGAGGCGGGGCTGGCCAGCAACGCCGAAGCGAGGAGCAGGAGCACTGTGGAAGCCCGCAGCATGAGACACCAAGGCCGTGCCGCCGGGACACTGACCCTGCAGCGGCCCGACAATGGTGTGACGCCGCAGCGAGGGGAAACGTGCAGGAAAAACGGAGCTAACCAGGGTCGGCATCAGGGTCGATCCCCATCTCAGCTAAGTGTGCGCGTTGTTTCGGCGTTAAGTCGCCTTGGAACTTGGCAACGTACTCCTTGAACCGTTCGTGATCCTCGCTCAGTATGTACCACAACGGATCGGGTGCAATTGCGCGCCCGGGCAGCGCATGATGTATACTAAACGGCCGCCTCGCCTCCGCTTCCGGTTGAGCGGCGAGGCGCCGAAACCGCCTCCTGTCGCTGCCCATGTCGCGGCCCACCTCACGAATCCTGATCTGCCTGGCGGCCGCCGATGTCCTGCTGCACTTTGCCGGCAGCGGGCGCTACGGCTTTTTTCGCGACGAGCTTTACTACATCGCCTGCGGCCAGCATCTGGCCTGGGGATATGTGGATCAACCCCCTTTAATCGCCGTCATCGCGCGGTTGAGCGCTTTCCTGCTGGGCAACTCTCTGCTTGCCTTTCGCTTCTTTCCCGCGCTCGCCGGAGCTTGCCTGGTCCTGCTCACCGGGCGGATGACCCGCGATCTGGGCGGCGACCGCTTTTGCCAAGCCATCGCGGGCATCGGCGTCCTGCTGGCGCCGGTGCATCTGGCCTTCGGCAGCTTTTTTTCCATGAATGCGTTTGAGCCGCTGTTCTGGATGGGATGCGCCTGCATCCTGCTCCGCATTCTGAACGGCGGAGACGAGCGCCTGTGGCTTCTGTTCGGTGCAGTGGCCGGCGTGGGATTGTTGAACAAGCACACCACGCTGCTGTTTGGATTCGCCCTGGTCGCAGGCCTGCTCCTGACACGCGAGCGGGAAAGGTTGCGAACCAAGTGGTTCTGGCTGGGCGGCCTGCTGGCACTGGCCATCTTTCTTCCTAACCTGATCTGGGAGGCGCAGCATCACTGGCCGCAGATCGAGGTGGTGCGCAACGCGCAGAAGTTCAAGAACAGCCCGGTTGGCCCGCTGCAGTTTCTTGGAGAGCAGGTCCTGTTTCTCAATCCGATTGCTCTGCCGGTGCTGGCCGCAGGGCTGGCGTGGCTTCTCCTGACGCCGCGGGGACGGCGGTTTCGGTGCCTGGGATGGGCGTTCTTGATCGTACTGGCGGTTGTGATGGCGTTGAAGGGCAAGACATACTATCCCTGGCCCGCCTATCCCATGCTGATCGCGGCGGGCGGAGTCGCTCTCGGAGCGGTTCTCTCCGGGCTACGCCGGAAATGGCTGAGGCTCGCCTATCCAGCGCTGCTGGCTGTCTCCGGCATCGTCATGCTTCCTTACGGCGTGCCCGCGCTCCCGGTCCAGGCATTCCTTCGCTACCAGGACGCCCTCCCGCTGGCTCGCTCAGTCAAGACCGAGCGCGATTCAGACGGAAGAATGCCCCAGCTCTATGCGGACATGTTTGGCTGGGAAGGCATGGCCGCAACCGTCGCGCGGGTTTATCACAGCCTCCCCCCGGCGGAGCAGGCGCACTGTGCCATTCTGGCGGGAAACTACGGCGAAGCGGGCGCCATCGATTTTTTTGGGCCTCGATATGGGCTGCCCAAGGCCATCAGCGGCCACAACAATTACTACCTTTGGGGGCCGCGCGGCTACACGGGCGAAGTGGTGATCCTGTTTGGGGAGCGCTCTGAACTCGTCAAGCAAATGTTCGGAGAAGTCCGGCAAGTGGCCACGATCTCGGATCCGTACGCCGTGCGAGTCGAGAGCAACCTCTCTGTCTATGTTTGCCGCCGTCCCAAGGCCCCTCTGGCCGCACTCTGGCCTCAGCTCAAGCTCTATATATAGCTGAAGGTAGTTGAAATTCCTTGCGTGTCAGCGCCACTGGTCACGACGCCAAGTGGGCTGCTTTCCGCAGGGCCGTCTCATACCCGTGAACCAGGTGCTCCTCCAGCCAGTCGAAGAAGTGGCCCAGCAGGTACTCCAGTTCCTCCTCCGCGAAGATCTCCACCGGGGTTTGCGAGAATCCCTGGTCCCGCACGTAGTCGATGGTCCCGCTCTTCAACAGGTGCAGGGCGTGTACGACCTCGTGCAGCGGCACGCTCTCCTTGAACCGCAGCCGGCCCAGGCCTTCGTAGCGCGAAGCGAGCGCCGCGTCCTTTCCGGCGATCAGCCAGTTGCCCAGGTCGTTGAGGACACCGCAACCCCACTCCCGCAGTTCCGCCACCGGAGACTTCTGCATGTGCTTGAATTCCGGGTTAGCACGGATCTCTCGCACCACAGGTTCCACAATCGCTTCGCTGCGGCCTTCCACGATTCGGACCAGTCTGTGAGACAGCATGGCAACCTCCAGGAGATCACCATGCAGTGGTGCAAGCCACTGACCAAACAGAAACGCCTCCGAAAGGCCCTGTTCGTCTTGCCAGGATGACGGCGACTTCCTCTCGCACCGGTTACGAGGGTCAATTTGCTCTCGCCCCTGCGTCTAATTACCCAGGAGGCGGCTCGCCGCCCCCGCACGGGCGGCCACGACCGAGCCATCAGTCCGGAAAATCCACAATTTCAGCAATGGACTCTCTCGTGCACTAACCAATAGCAAACACCGACAAGAAAGAGTGGACCAGTAAGGTCCTGAAAGGAGGGAGAGGAATGCAAACTCCCATGCAGAAGGCAAAAGAAGGCACGCCCCTGAAGCTGGTGGACAGGGAGGACCTTTTCAGCCGCATGAAAGAGGTCTGCGATTCAATCTCTCGTCGCGCATACGAGATCTTCCAGGGCAAGGGAGGCACGCATGGCCATGACTTGGAAGACTGGTTCCAGGCCGAGTCCGAATTGCTGGGCCCCGTCCCGGTGGAGGTGCGGGAATCGAACGGCGACCTCATCGTGCGGGTTGAGACGCCTGGCTTCAGCGCCAAGGAGTTGCAGGTCAGCGTGGAGCCTCGCTGCCTCGTGATCGCCGGCCAGAGAGAAAGCGCGGAGGAGCACAAGATCGGAAAGAAGGCGCGCCGGGAGCGCAGTTGGGGGCAGATCTTCCGGGTGGTCGAGTTGCCGGTCGAGGTGAACCCAGCAAAGGCGACGGCGGCGCTCAACGAGGGCATTCTGGAGTTGCGGATGCCGAAGGCTGCGACGACGCCAGGGAGCCGCGTCGTGCCCATCGGATGAGATTGCTCCGGCTGAATCTCGAGACAGGATAAGGCCAGGAAGGAGGCTTATGAAAGGGAAGCCGACGTGGAAACCGGTCGGGATCACAGCGAAGAGGTGGCGTATCGCGGCGCAAGCGCGAGGCTTGCCTTTCCAGCTACCGGCCAAACCGAGAGGGTCTCCAGCCAAATCCTGCGCCTCGCCGGGCTGGCCGCTGCCGTCGAATCGGAAAGGGCAACACCGCGGGGCCTGAGAGCGGTTAGCAGCCGGCGGAGCGGCAGGCTGCGGCAGCGCTGCGCGTGCTAGGTGAGGCGTTTGGCCTCGCGCGTCAGCGTGCGATCACGGATACAACCCGCGCAGCTTGGTGGCCTCCGCCACCCGGCTGATGCCGAGCATATTCGCCGCCGTCCTCATCGTCACCGGCCGCTCCAGGTGAAGCTTTAGAACATCGTTGAAGCTGGTCTTCATCACCCGCTCCAATCGCGTGTAAACGTCCTGGGCTTCCCAGAAAAGATGCTGCTCGTCCTGGACCCACTCGAAATAGGACACCGTAACGCCGCCGGCGTTGCAGAGGATATCGGGAATGACGAAGACGCCTTTGTCCTGCAAGACAACGTCTGCCTCCGGGGTGAGCGGCCCGTTGGCCGCTTCGGCGATGATTCTCGCCTTGATGAGGGAGGCATTTTCGGCCGTAATCATGTTCTCCAGCGCGGCGGGAACGAGGATGTCACACTCCAGGGCCAGCAGTTGCTGGGGTGTGAGGGGCTCCGCGGCGGGAAAGCCGATCACGCTGTCGGTCTTTCTTTTGTGCAGGATCAGCTCGGGAACATTCAGTCCGTTCTTGTTGAAGACGCACCCGCGGGAATCGCTGGCGGCAAGGACGCAAGCCTGCGCGCTGTGCAGAAGCTGCGCCGCCACCGACCCGGCGTTTCCAAACCCCTGCACGGCCACCTTGGCCCCTTGCAACGGGATTCCCAGATGCTCGCAAGCGCTTGCGACGGTGTAAGCCACGCCGCGCCCCGTTGCCTCATTGCGGCCCAGGGATCCGCCCAGGCTTACCGGCTTGCCCGTCACCACTCCGGGGACGGGATACCCCTTAGTCATGCTGTAGGTATCCATGATCCACGCCATGATCTGCGGATTCGTGTACACGTCCGGCGCCGGTATGTCCTGCTCCGGGCCGATCAGGGGAAGGATAGCGCTGGTATACCGCCGCGTGAGCCTTTCGGTTTCCGCCGTCGACAGCTCCTTCGGATGGCAGGTGACGCCGCCCTTTCCCCCGCCGAAAGGAATGTTCACCACCGCGCATTTCCAGGTCATCCACATGGCCAGAGCTTTTACCTCATCGAGGGTCACACCGGGGTGATAGCGGATCCCGCCCTTCGCCGGTCCTCGCGCCGTATTGTGCTGCACCCGGTAACCCTCGAACCGGCGGATGTGGCCATCATCCATGCGAACGGGCAGTCCCACTGTCAGCGCCCGTTCCGGGTACTGGATCATGGCCCGCACGTCCTCCTCCAGCTCCAGCGCATCGGCTGCGATCTCGAAGTTCTCCAGTGCTGCGTCATAGGCGTTTCTTTGCTGCACAAGTTCAGCGATCATACGCAGATCCCCTCCGCAGGACACTACGTGAGCGATGGAGCAATTTGTGGACCAGTGGTTCCCGGACTAAGAGGACCGTCTTGCATCGCAAACGCGGCCGGCGCCGCCGCCGAAGCCCGGCGAGTGGGCCTTGAGTTGCTCTACCGAACTGGCGGAGGACGGCCATGGATACCGGTGTCTGGATCATCGCCGCGATGCTTCTCGCGGTGGCGCTTTATCCGGTGGTCTGGCTTCTGGTGCGCTCGTACCTGAACTGGCGGGGGACCCGCGTGGTGACTTGTCCGGAGACCAAACAGTTTGCCGCGGTGGAGGTGGACGCGAGGGGCGCGGCCGTTTCCGGGCTGTTCGGCAAGCCGGCTCTGCGTCTGAGCGATTGCTCGCGCTGGCCGGAGCGCTGGGATTGCGGCCAGGAATGCGTGCGACAGATCGAAGCTGCCCCAGCCGACTGCCTGGTCCGGGTGATGCTTGAGAAGTGGTATGCGGGAAAATCCTGCGTCTGTTGCGGCAAATCACTCCACGAGATGAACTGGCTGCAACACCGGCCCGCGCTGCGAACTCCGGAAGGCAGGACTCTCGAGTGGTGGGAGATCAACGCCGAACAGATTCCCGAGGCGCTCCGGACGCACCAGCCCGTTTGCTGGGACTGCCACGTCGACCAGACGTTTCGCCGCCTGTTTCCTGACCCGGCCACAGACCGGCCGCCCAAGGAGCCCCCCAGGAAGCAAGCAGCCTGAAGCCGGCGCGTGCCATCCTGGAAACCAAGCGCGCCGAAATTCTGCCCGGCGCGCGCTGTGGAACGCCCGCTGTCGTGCGCAGGCTGCCCGAAAGCGGGTGAGGCGTCTCTATCGAACAGGCAGCCCGCGAGTGACGCGCGGCGCGCTAACTGAGCGGGCATCCCGCCGCGGCCGCTTCAGCGTCCCAGAACGGCATAGTGGCTGATCGAGTAACCCAAGGCCGCTCCCATGAATACATCGGACGGGAAGTGGGCCGACAGCGGGACGCGCGAGAAGCCGACCACCCCCGCCAAACCGTAGGCCAGCCACGGCGCCCAGCGATGGCTCCGGTAGCGTTCGGCAAAGACGGTGGCGACCGAGAAGGCGACTGTCGCGTGCTGGGATGGGAAGCTTCCATAACCGCCGATGCCCTGCGCGCCGGCCCGAAACCAGGTGTCGGAGAAATCACCGCCCGGGGAAATCATGACCGGCTTCAGCCGGCGGCTGATGTCCTTCATCACCACCGTGAGGATCTCGCCATCCACAACCGCCTCGCCAGCCAGCAGCGCGGTTCGGCTGGCGTGGAACTTGCGGCGTGCCAGCCCGAAGGCGTAGAACGAGGCCGGCAGCGCTGCCATTCCGATAGCCGTGTTGCGGCTGCTCATGACCCGGTTGAACTGGTCGAAGCTCGACGTCCGCCGGAAGTAAGGCGCGTCACTCGGGTCGAGCGCCACCAAGCCCGCGGTCACCCCGATGACGCCCAGGGCCAATTTCCAGTGTTTACCCCGCGCAGCCTGAAACGGAAACCGCCAGATGGCTTTCTGGTCTGCCACGATGTCGCCGGGAACCCTCTTGAGCGATGCCGATTCGTCATCTGGTGTGTTGGTGGAACCGGAGCCGGCCGGCGGAAGCGATTGCGGCGTGGCGCGGCCGGGCAGCCACAGCATCGTAAGAACCGCCATGACTGCCGGTAGAGCCCCGATCCGCATGCTCTGATGTTACCCGGGATTTCCGTTGTCGGCTCCCGAGCCGGCCCAGCTATTCACCGTTCTGCTGCCAGCGGACCTGAAGAACTGTGCGGCCATGCTGATCCTGGACCGGCTCGGAGCCGGCGGCTCGTTCTCCGAGCTGCACCCCGCCGACTTCCGCGAGGATTTCGTGTTCATCGGCCACGACGGCCCCGGCCACGTCGCCATTAGCAGCGAGAAGCCGGCGTTGCGCGGCCTGAGCCTCTACCACGGCAAGTTCGGCCGCGGCGTCTCGGTCGAGTTCAAGGTGAAAAATGGGCCCGTCACGATCCTGGGCGTGACGGTGAACCGCAACGGCCGTTTCAAGCTCGTCGCTGCCGAAGGCGAGTCCATCCCCGGCTCCATCCCCGCAACGGGCAATACCAATACCCGCTGCCGCTTCCAGACCGGCGTCGCCGCGTTCGTCGAGCGTTGGAGCGAAGCCGGGCCCACCCATCATTTCGCCCTGGGCATCGGCAGCCAGATTGCGCCCCTGGAAAAACTGCGCACGCTCTTCGGTCTGGACTGGGAAGTAGTGGCCCGCAATCCGGAACCGGAAAACTAAAAGCCTCCAGCGCGCGCCAACAAGCCAGCCGCTACCCCAGCTTCGGCCGCATCACGTCCACCAGCTCTTTCACCGCTGCGGCGCTCTTCTGCAGCCCCGCCTTCTCTTGCTCGCTCAGCTTGATTTCGTAGATTTTCTCGATGCCGCGCTCGCCGAGCTTCACCGGCACGCCCACAAACAGCCCGTGGATGCCGTACTCCCCCTCCAGATACGCCGCGCAGGGCAGAACCTTCTTCTTGTCCTTGAGAATCGACTCGACCATCTCGACCACCGAGGACGACGGCGCGTAATAAGCGCTGCCGGTCTTCAGATACTTGACGATCTCGGCGCCGCCGTCGCGCGTGCGCTGCACGATGCGGTCGATGGCCGCCTGGTCAAGCAGATCGCGCAGCGGGATGCCCGCCACGCTGGTGTTGCCCACCAGCGGCACCATGGTGTCGCCGTGGCCGCCGAGCACAAACGCCACGACGTTCTCCACCGACACGTCCAGCTCCTGGGCAATGAAGGTCCGGAAGCGCGCCGTATCGAGCACGCCGGCCATGCCGATGACGCGGTTCTTCGAAAAGCCGCTGACCTTGTAAGCCACCTGGCACATGGCGTCGAGCGGGTTGGTGACCAGCACCATGATGCACGACGGCGAGTATTTGACGACCTGCTCCACGGTGGCCTTGACGATCTCGTAGTTGGCCCACAGCAGATCGTCGCGGCTCATGCCTGGCTTACGCGGGAAGCCGGCCGTGATGACCACGATGTCCGAGTTGGCGGTCGGCTCGTAATCGTTCGACCCGGTGATGCGCACGTCGGTGCCCTCCACCGGGCACGACTCCAGAACGTCGAGCGCCTTGCCCTGCGGCACTCCCTCGATGATGTCCACCATCACCACGTCAGCCAGCTCCTTCGCCGCGATGCGCAGCGCGCAGCTAGCCCCGACGTTGCCCGAGCCGACAACACTTACTTTTTTCCGCATAAAGAATCTCCGAGTAAAGAAATTGAGAAGTGGAAGAATGGAAGAAGTGAGAAAGGAAAACAGCCCGGCGCGCCGGGTGTTCATTCCTCCATTCTTCCTTTCCTCAAATCCTCAATTCACTTCATGTTTTCCACCAGCGCCCGGGCGAACTCGCTGGTCTTCAGCTTCGTCGCGCCTTCCATCTGGCGGTGCAGGTCATAAGTCACTTTTTTCTGGCGAATCGTCTCCGTCATCGCCTTCTCGATGATCTGCGAAACTTCTTTCCAGCCCAGGAACTGGAACATCATCACGCCGGAGAGAATCACGCTCGACGGATTGATGACGTCCTGGTCGGCGTACTTGGGTGCGGTGCCGTGCGTGGCCTCAAAGCAGCCGTACTCATCGCCGATGTTGGCGCCGGGCGCCATGCCCAGTCCGCCCACCTGCGCCGCGCAGGCGTCCGAGAGGTAGTCGCCGTTCAGGTTCGGCGTGGCGATCACCTCGTATTCATCAGGCCGCAGCAATACCTGCTGGAACATGGAGTCGGCGATGCGGTCCTTCACCACAATTTTTCCGGGCGGCGCGGCCCCGCTGAGGCCGGCTTCCGCGACGCAAACATCGGCGAACTCCTCGCGCGCCAGCTCGTAGCCCCAGTCACGGAAGGCGCCCTCCGTGTACTTCATGATGTTGCCCTTGTGCACCAGCGTCACGCTCTTGTGGCCGTTCTCGATCGCATATTTTATGGCCCGGCGGATCAGGCGCTTCGACCCCGTGATGGAAATCGGCTTGATGCCGATGCCGGAATCGGCGCGCACGTTCTTGTGCATCTCGGTGTTGAGGAAGTCGATGACTTTCTTTGCGTCGGGCGTCCCCTCCTGCCACTCGATGCCCGCGTAGACATCCTCGGTGTTCTCGCGGAAGATCACGACGTTCAGCTTTTCCGGATGTTTCACCGGCGACGGCACGCCCGGGTAGTAGCGCACCGGCCGCCAGCAGGCATAGAGGTTCAGCAACTGCCGCAGCGTGACGTTGAGGCTGCGGAAGCCGCCGCCCACCGGCGTGGTCAGAGGCCCCTTGATGGCGATGCGAAAGCGGCGGATGGCGTCGAGCGTCCCCTCGGGCAGCCATTCCTTGAAAAGGTTGTAGGCTTTTTCACCCGCGAACACCTCGTACCACACCACGCGCCGCTTGCCGCCGTAAGCGGCCTTCACCGCCGCGTCGAAAACGATGCGCGACGCTTTCCAGATGTCGCGCCCCGTGCCGTCGCCTTCGATGTAGGGAAGGATCGGATTATCGGGAACCACGAAGCGGCCGTTGGCGAAGCCGATCGCCGCGCCGTCGCTGGGGACGGCCACGTTATTGAATGACTCCATGCGCTCTCCTGGGGAAAGACTTTCTCGCAAAGGCGCAAAGCAGCGCCAAGGCGCGCCGAAAAACTCCTTGCGGACTTTGCGCTGCTTGGCGTCTTGGCGAGAGATTTATCTTACCGCGCCACGGCTGGAGGCGCAGCAGATTGAGCGCCGAGCCGGAAAGCTCTCTCGCAAAGGCGCAAAGAAACGCAAAGAAACCCCGGAGATCTTGGCGGCCTTGGCGTCTTGGCGAGAGGTTTATCTTACCGCGCCACCGGCTCCGGCTGCTGCTGGAGGCGCAGCAGATTGAGCGCCGAGCCGGCCTTGAACCACTCGATCTGCTCGTGGTTGAGCGTGTGGCTTAGCTCGAACTTCTCGGTGGACCCATCGGCGTGGTGCAGCACGGCCGCAACCTTTTTTCCCGGCGCGAGACCCTGCAGGCCGGTCAGGCTGATGCGGTCGGTCTCCTGCACGCGGTCGTAAACGGAAGGATCGACGAAGGTCAGCGGCAGGACCCCCTGCTTCTTGAGATTCGATTCGTGAATGCGGGCGAAGCTGCGCACGATCACGGCCGCGCACCCGAGGAACCGTGGCGACATGGCGGCGTGCTCGCGGCTGGAACCCTCGCCGTAGTTCTCATCGCCCACCGCCACCCAGCGCAGGCCCCGCGCTTTGTAGTCGCGGGCGATCCTGGCGAACGGCGCGTCGCGCTCGCCGCTGAGCGCGTTCAGCCCCTCGCCCGCCTTGCCGGTGTAAGCGTTGATGGCCCCGGAAAACATGTTGTCGCTGATCTTGTCCAGGTGGCCGCGATACCTGAGCCACGGCCCGGCCGGCGAGATGTGGTCGGTGGTGCACTTGCCCTTGGCCTTGAGCAAAATCGGCAGCTCGCGAAAATCCCGCCCGTCCCAGGCGGCAAACGGCTCCAGGCGCTGCAAGCGGCCGCTGTCGGGCGCAATCTCAATCTCGACGCGGCGCGGGTCTTCCGGAGGCGCCAGGTAGCCCTCGGTCGTCTGGGCAAAGCCGTTGGGCGGCAGCTCCGGCGCTTTCTTCGGCGGCGCAAGCTTGAATCGCTCGCCGTTGGCCTGGATCTCGTCGGTGAGCGGGTTGAAAGACAGCCGCCCCGCCAGGCCGTAAGCGATCACGATCTCCGGGCTGCCCATGAAGGCGTGCGTGGCCGGATTGCCGTCGTTGCGCTTCGGGAAATTGCGGTTGAAGGACGTGACGATCGTGTTCGGCTCGCCCTTCCCCACTTCCTGCCGCTTCCACTGGCCGATGCAGGGGCCGCAGGCGTTGGCGAGCACGGTGGCGCCGATGGCTTCGAGCTTGGCAATCTGCCCGTCGCGCTCGATGGTTGAGCGGATCTGCTCCGAGCCCGGCGTCACCAGAAAGGGAATCTTCATCTTGGCGCCGTGGGCGCGGGCCTGCTCGGCCACGTCGGCGGCGCGCGAGATGTCCTCGTAGGAGGAGTTCGTGCAACTGCCTATCAATGCGACCGAGATCTTGTCCGGATAATGATGCGCGGCCACGTCGGCGGCGAGCTGCGAGACCGGCCGGGCCAGGTCCGGCGTGTGCGGCCCCACCACGTACGGCTCGAGCTTCGAGAGGTCAACCTCGACGATCCGCTCGAAGAATTTCTCCGGGTTCCGCTCCACCTCCGGATCGGCCCGCAGCAGCCCGGCGTGCTTCTCAGCCAGCTCCGCGAGCGCCGCGCGGCGGGTCGCGCGCAGGTAAACGGCCATGCGCTCGTCGTACGGAAAAATCGACGTCGTCGCGCCCAGCTCCGCCCCCATGTTGGTGATCGTGCCTTTGCCGGTGCAACTGATGGCGCGCGCGCCCGGGCCGAAGTACTCGATCACGCGGTTCGTCCCGCCCTTCACCGTCAGCACGCCGCACAGGTAAAGGATCACGTCCTTGGGCGAGGTCCAGCCGGACAGCTCGCCGGTCAGATGCACACCGATCAGCGTGGGGCTCTTCACCTCCCACGGAAAGCCGGCCATCACATCCACCGCGTCCGCGCCTCCCACGCCCGAGGCGAACATCCCCAGGCCGCCGGCGTTAGGCGTGTGCGAGTCGGTCCCGATCATCAGGCCGCCGGGGAACGCGTAGTTCTCCAGCACCACCTGGTGAATGATGCCCGAGCCCGGCTTCCAGAACCCAATGCCGTACTTCGCCGAGGAAGCCCGCAGGAACTCGTACACCTCGTTGTTCTCGACGATGGCAAACTGCGTGTCGGGCTGCGCGCCCACGCGCGCCTGGATCAGGTGATCACAGTGGACCGTGGTGGGCACAGCGACCGTGTCCCGGCCGGCCAGTGAAAATTGCAGCAGCGCCATTTGCGCCGTGGCGTCCTGCATCGCTACGCGGTCGGGCCGCAGCATCAGGTAGCTTTCCCCGGCCGTGAGGTCCTGGCCATCCGGGTCGTCCAGGTGCGCGTACATCACCTTTTCGGCGAAAGTGACCGGCCGGCCCAAACGCCGCCGCACGACGGCCAAATTCTGCTCCATGCGGCGGTAAACTTCCGAGACAAACTCCGGCGTAGATTCAATGGTGTGCATGGATTTTCTTCGATTATAACAACTCCCGCACGCAGGGCGGGAGCGGGTGCAGCGCGTGCGGTCGCGCCGGTCCCACAGTCGAGGGGTGGCGCAGAAGGCAGGACGCCGGTGGCTGCTTGTCCGGAGGATTGTTGGGGGACTTGGCGGCGCGGGAGCGGGAGCCTTGCGCCGCGGAGCAGCGCCGCGCCGCCCTACGCTTTGGCCGGTTCGGCCGGCAGGGTGAAGCGGAACGTGGCGCCTTGGCCCGGCTGCGACTCGACCCAGATCCGCCCGCCGTGGGCCTCGACGATCTTCTTGCAAGTGGCCAGGCCGATGCCGTTGCCCGAATACTCGGTCCTCGAGTGCAGGCGCTGGAAGACCTGAAAGACGCGCTCGGCGTGTTGTGGGTCGATGCCGATGCCGTTGTCGTGCACCGAGAAGACCCACTCGTCGCCGGTGCGCTCGGCCCAGACGCGCACGCGCGGCGGCGCCTCGCCGTGAAACTTTAGCGCGTTACCGACCAGGTTTTGGAAGAGTTGGCCGAGCTCGCCCGCCTCGGCCGTCACGGTGGGCAGCGGATCGTGGACAACCTCCGCGCCGCTCGCCGCGATCGCCGCCTGCAGGTTCGCCAGCGCGCTCTGAAACACGGTCTCGCCGCCCACCGGCTCGAGCCTTCGCCCCTGCGCTCCCACCCGCGCGTAGGCCAGCAGGTCGTCGATCAGTTCGTTCATGCGCCGTGCCCCGCCGATGGCGCGCTCGATGTACTCGCCGGCGCGCGCATCGACAGAGCCCCGGCAGCGCTGGGCCAGAAGCTGGGTGAAGCTCATCACCGTGCGCAGCGGCTCTTTCAGGTCGTGGGCCACGACGTAGGAAAACTGCTCCAGTTCAGCGTTGGAGCGCGTGAGTTGCTCCGCTTGGCGGCGGCGTTCGGTGATGTCGGTCAGCGACGTCACCGTGCCGGTGATGTTTTCCCCCGCGTCCCGCAGCAGAGAAGAGTTGACCGACAGGATGACCCGCTTGCCGTCGGGCCGCGTGACGCCCATCTCCATTCCGTAGAGCGGCCGGCCGGTTCGCAAGACCTGACGGGTCGGATAGTCCTCGGGAGCGAGGGGCTGGCCCTCGGGTGTGGTCAGCTTCCAGGGCGGGTCGTTAGATGCGCGCTGCAACATCTCGGCGACCGGTACGCCCAGAATCCGCTCGGCAGCGGCATTAGCGAAGGTGAAGCGGCGGTGGCGGTCGGTGATGAGCAAGCCCTCGGCCAGCGTCTGCACGATGCGCTCCAGGTGCTCTTCGTGCTGCTTCAGCAGGGCGGTGGTGCGGGTGAGTTGCAGGGCTTCGCAGAACCGGCTTCCCAGCGCTTCGGCGAAAGCGATCCAGTCCTCGCCTAGCTCGCGGCTGGCGGCTATCACCAGGGCGCCGAAGCGCTCTTCGCCCATGACCAGCGGAGCGATCACCACGGCGCGGGCGCCGGCTCTGGCCAGAACGTCTCCGGCGCCATTTGCCGGCAAGGTGGAGGACGGCAGGACGATCGGGCGTCCCGTTCCGACCGCACGGTGAAGCAGCTCGGCGTGGCCGAAAAAGTCCGCGGGCCCGGCGGGCGTCGGGCACGGGGCGGGGTCAGGAAACCCGAGTTGCGCCCGCAGCCGGAGGCGACCATCCGCATCGCGCAAGTAGGCGGCGCCTTTGGAAACCCCGGCGGCGTCCAGAAAGCGGGCGAGCAGCTCCCCCAGAACCGGGTCCGCCCGGGAGCCCGCGCCCACAGCTTCGAGCAGTCCGGCCAAGATGGAGATCTCCGACTCCCATACCGCCAGACGATAAGCAAGGCGGGTGTTGACGTCGTCGTGCCCGCAGGTCGGCTCGGTGGCCGGAGGAAGCGGCAGTCGGGCGCGGACGGCTTCGAGCAGCCGCGATGGCTCGACCGGCTTAAGCAGGCAGCCGACGAAGCCGAGGTCCTGATGCCGGCCCGGATCAATGGGACCGGCCGGACCCGCCAGGGCTAGAATCGGCGGGTCGTCGCTCGCTGCCAGGGAGCGCAGCCTTCCGACCAAATCAAGACCATCAACATCCGGTAATTCCGGATTGTGCAGGACCAGTTGCGGCCGATGCTGCTGCATCGCCTCCAGCGCGGCGGCTCCATCGGCCGCCTCGACAGCCTGGTAGCCGGCCGTCTCGAGTGCGAAACACAGCCACTTGCGCGAGATTGGATTGTGCTCGACCACCAGAACCCTGAGGCGCATGGGACCGATCCTCTCCTTCGGCGAGGTGCCTATCAGTACAAATCGGATGCAGGTGCCCGGAATATTAGCCTAAGAAGCCGCCTGGCGGCAAAGCCGCTGCAGTTTTTGCCGCAGGTCTTTCCCGTAGTCCGGGTCGGCCAGCGCGAACTCCAGGAAGGTTTCGAAGTAGCTGCGAAAGTTGCCGATGTCATAGCGCCGCTCCCCCGCCGCCAGCTTCACGCCGATGACGCGCTGGCCGGCGCCGGCCAGCAGCCGGATGGCGTCGGTCAGTTGAATCTCGCCGCGCCGGTCCGGCGCCACCTTGCGGATCAGATCGAAGATGGCGGGCGAAAGGACGTACCGGCCGGCAATCGCCAGCTTGCTCGGCGCGTGCTTGGGCGCGGGTTTTTCCACCAGGTCCTGGATGCGGAAGACATCGCTTTTCAGCTCCCTTTTCGACGCCGGCGCTACGATGCCGTAAAGCGGCGTCAGCTCGCTCGGCACCTCTTCCACCGCGATGACACACGCCGCGCGCTCGCTCTCGTACACTTCCGCGATGCGCCGGCTGATGCCCGAGCGCCCGTGCAGACCGATGATCGAATCGCCCAGCGCCACCAGAAACGGCTCGCGCCCGGCGAAGTTTTCTCCGCACAAAATCGCGTCACCCAGGCCCCGCTGCAGGCGCTGGCGAGTGTAGAAGTAATGCACCGCGAGCCGCTCGAACTCCAGCTCGTCGAGCAGCCCGTTCTTGTCGGCCTCGGCCAGCGTGCGGCGCAGCTCCGGGTCGTGGTCGAAGTGGTTCTCGATCGAGGTCTTGCCGCGGCCGGTAATGAACAAGATGCGCTCGATGCCGGCCGCCGCCAGCTCCTCCACCACGTACTGCACGATCGGCTTCTTGGCGACCGGCAGCATCTCTTTGGGCTGCGACTTGGTGGCCGGCAGCAGGCGGGTGCCCAGTCCGGCGACCGGAACGATCGCGCTGTTGATCACGTGGCGTGCTCCCCGTAGCTCATGACGCTTTCTCGCAAAACCCCCCATCGTACCGGATTTCAATGGCAAGATGGGAACGGCCCCATGACCTTCCAAGTGCCGCCGCAGGATGCCGGCCTGCGGCTGGATCAGTTTCTGGCACGGCAGCGGGGCGAGGTGAGCCGCGCGCGGATTCAGCACTGGATCAGGAGCGGACTGGTCCGCGTCGACGGCGCGGCCGCGCGCCCCTCGGCGCGGCTGCGCGGCGGCGAGCGCGTCGAGCTGCCTTCCGACGTTCCCGCTCCGCCTCTCCATGCCTTCGCCGAGCCGATTCCGCTCGATGTTCTCTACGAAGACGACGACCTCGTCGCCATCCACAAGCCCGCCGGCATGACCGTGCACGCCGGCGCCGGCGCCCATCAGGGCACGCTGGTCAACGCCTTGCTCGGCCGCTTCGAGCGGCTCTCCCAGGTGGGCGGGGCATTGCGCCCCGGCCTGGTCCATCGCCTCGACCGCCTCACCAGTGGCGTGCTTCTGGTGGCGAAAAATGACGCTGCCCATCTCGGCCTGGCCCGGCAGTTTGCTACGCGCGAAGTCCGCAAGGCATACATCGCGTTAGTACACGGATCTCTCGCCCCCCGCCCGGCGCGGCCCGGACGCGGCCAGCCGGTGGTGATCGACGGCCTCCAGTGGACGCGCCTCGAGATGCCCATCCGCCGCGACCCCCGCCATCGCGTGAAGATGACGGCGAAGGCCAAAGAGGGCCGCTCCGCCCTGACCGATTTTCGCCTCCTCGAGCAGTGGCCCGGCTTCGCGCTGCTCGAGGTGCGCATCGCGACCGGACGCACCCACCAGATTCGCGTACACCTCGCCGCCATCGGCCACCCCGTGGTGGGCGACACGCTCTACGGCGCGCCGGCGCAACCCTCCCTGCCGCGCCTCTTTCTGCACGCCCGCCAGATCGTCTTTCACCATCCCACGACCGGCCAGACCGTCCGCGTCGAAGCGCCCCTGCCGGCCGCGCTCGAGCAGCACCTGGCCGCGCTGCGCGCCGGGCATCCACGCTTGGTCCTGTTATAATGTGGGTGATTCCATGAAAGCAGTTTCGCTCGCTCTGCTGAGCCTGCTGCCCGTCCTGGCGCAGGCGCCCAAGCCTCCGGTTCCCGGCGCCCCTGACAGCAAGATCGTGGTCGAGGTGCCCCGCGTGCCGCTGCTGTTCACCGTGAGCGACAAAAAGGGCCGCTTCATCACCGATCTTCAGCAGAAGGATTTCACCATCCGCGACGACAAGAAGCCGCAGACCATCCTTGCCTTCGCTCGCGAAAGCGACTTGCCGCTGCGCATCGGCATCCTCATCGACACCAGCAACAGCGTCCGCGAGCGGCTGCGCTTCGAGCAGGAAGCCGCCGTGCAATTCGTCAAGAGCGTGCTGCGCGAGCCGCAGGACAAAGCGTTTCTGGTCCGCTTCGATACCGCCGCCGAGCTGGTGGTGGACTTCACCAGCGATCCCGAAAAGCTGGCCAAAGGCATCCGCGACCAGCGCGCCGGCGGCGGCACCGCCCTCTACGACGCGATTTATTTTTCCTGCCGCGACAAGCTGCCCGAGGACTCGCCGCCCGAGCAGTTCCGCCGCGCCCTGGTCATCTTGAGCGACGGCGAAGACAACCTCAGCCACATGAGCCGCGAGCAGGCGCTCGAGATGGCCCACAAGGCCGAAGCGGTGATCTTCACCATCTCCACGAACCGCAGCGGCTCGGCCCTCGACGGCGACAAAGTGCTGAAGCGTTTCTCCCAGCAGACCGGCGGGCTGGACTTCCAGCCCTTTCAGGCCGCCGACCTGGGGCAATCCTTTGAAAACATCGCCAATGAATTGCGGCACCAGTATTTCATCCTCTATGCGCCCAACCCATTCGTGCCCGACGGCAGCTTCCACACCGTGGAAATCCAGGCCTCGAACCGGGCTCTGCGGGTGCGCGCCCGCAAAGGCTACTACGCGCCGGAGCGGTAGTAGAATGAGCGGCGGCCGTTGCGCCGCCGGGCAAGGGGCTCCCGCGGCGGACCGGCCGACCGGGACGGGGCCAAAATTTAGTTTCGCTTTTTCTTCACCCTTGTGGTATGATGGCCAGCGGTTGGTCGCTGGCGACTGGCCACCGGCAACTGGCCACAGAATCAAGGAGCACAACCATGGATGATCGGGAACGCGTGCGAGCGCTGGATCTGGCCCTCGGGCAGATCGAAAAGGACTTCGGCAAAGGTTCCATTTTGCGCCTTGGCTCGAAGGACATTGTGCCGGTGGCTGTCATCCCCACCGGATCGATTTCGCTCGACTGGGCGCTGGGCGTGGGCGGATTCCCCCGCGGCCGCGTTGTCGAGATCTTCGGGCCGGAGTCTTCCGGCAAAACGACCCTGGCCCTGGAATGTGTCGCCCACGCGCAGAAGATGGGGGGCGTGGCGGCGTTCATTGACGCCGAGCACGCGCTCGACCCCGCCTATGCGCGCAAGCTGGGCGTCGACGTCGACAACCTTCTGATCTCGCAGCCGGATTTCGGCGAGCAGGCGCTGGGTATTGCTGAGGCTTTGGTGCGCTCGAGCGCCATCGACGTGCTGGTGGTCGATTCGGTGGCGGCCCTGGTCCCCAAGGCCGAGCTGGACGGCGAAATGGGCGACAGCCACATGGGCCTCCATGCGCGGCTGATGTCGCAAGCGCTGCGCAAGATCACCGGCGCCGTCTCCAAATCGCAAACCTGCCTGATCTTCATCAACCAGATCCGCGAGAAGATCGGCGTCATGTTCGGCAACCCGGAAACGACCACCGGCGGCCGCGCGCTCAAGTTCTACGCTTCGGTGCGCATCGACATCCGCCGCACCAACGCCATCAAGGACGGCGAGGAGGTCATCGGCAGCCGCACCAAGGCGAAGGTCGTGAAGAACAAGGTGGCCGCGCCGTTCCGCGCCGCCGAGTTCGACATTCTCTACGGCGAGGGCATCTCGCTCGAGGGCGATCTGGTCGATCTCGGCTCCGAGCACGGCATCATCGAGAAGAGCGGCGCCTGGTACAGCTACAAGGGCGAGCGCATCGGCCAGGGCCGCGAAAACGCCCGGCAGTTCCTCAAAGACAACCCGGATGTCCGCGCCGACATGGACACCGAG
>DASQHK010000450.1:0-14589 GCA_035632135.1 Bryobacterales bacterium | reverse complement strand
CCGAACATCTCGATGATCGGCGAGGCCAGCGCCTGCTGCCGCACGTAGCGCAGGTTGCGCCGGAACATGCGCGCCGCGCTGTGGCGGAAGCGGCCGATCTCGAACGCCTCCATGCCGAAGGCTTTGACGATCGACTGGCCGGCCATGGTCTCTTGCAGGATCTGGTTCATCTCGCCCACGCTCTCCTGCGCCAGGCGCGATATGCCGCGGATGCGCCGGCCGATGTGCATGGTCGGCACCAGCACAAACGGCAGCAGCGTCAGGCTCACCGCGGCGAGTTTCCAATCCGTGCGCAGCACCACGAACAGCAGGCCCACGATCACGAAGCTTTGCCGCAGAAAATCGGCCAGGATGTGCGACAGCGCCACCTGCACCTTGTCGATGTCGTTCAAGATCGACGACATCAGCTTGCCCGTGTGCCGGCTCTTGAAAAACGCGGCCGATTGCCGCAGCACGCTCGAGTAGACGTGGTTGCGCAGGTCGGTGACGGCGGCGAAGCCCACGTAGTTGACCAGGTAGTTGCCGAAGAAGTCGCACACGCCCTTGATCAGGAACACCGCCACGATGCTGACCGCGACCATGGTCCAGACGTTGTGAATGGCGGCCGGTAGCAGGTCTTCGAGATACACAGCGCGGCCGAAGCCCGGGATGCTAAACAGCTTGACCGGCGCGTCGGGCGAGGCGGGATTCAGCACGCGGTCGAAAACCGGGCCGACCAGCAGCGGGATCATGGCGTGGCACGCGCCCACGATGGCCATCAGCACGACCGAAGCGGCGAGCCGCAGCCAGTGCGGCCGGACGTAAGCGAGTAGGCGCCGGAAGTCTTTCATCGCTTCAGTGGCGCTCCACAGCCGAGCGGGCGCGCAGCAGGGAGAGCACGGCCTGCCGGACCGGCTCTACTTCGACCGAGAGAATGCAGCGCGGGCGATCGAAGGCGTAGCAGCGGTCGCCGGGGCAGGGCTTGCAGTCCCGCGCGGTCTCCACTACTTCGTAGCGCGTGCGCCAGGGATGCCAGACGCGCGAGTTCGACGAGCCGAAAATCACCACGCAGGGCACGCCGAACGCCGCCGCCACGTGAGCCGGGCCCGAATCGTTGCCCACAAAAAGCTCGGCCCCTTTGAGCAATGCCATCATCTCCCCGAGCGACAGATTATCAAAGGACCGGAACTCTTTCATCTCAGCGAGCAGGCGGCCCTCGCCGGGGCCGGCGAGCAGAATCGGCTCGAGGCCTTGCTCTCGCCGCAGCCAGCGCGCCAGCTCGGCGAAGCGCTCGGGCGCCCATTGCTTCGTGAAATAAGCGGCGCCGAGGTGCAGCACGGCGTAGGGCGAGCGAGCCGGAGCCGCCTCAGCGAACAGGCGGGCGGCTGGGATTTCCTGCGGCTCGACGCCCAGACAAAACATGGCCGCGGCCAAGTGCTCGGCAGTATGCACGGGCGCATCGCTCGGGCGGCCCAGAATCTCCTGCGCCCGCGGAATTTTCGCGTTGTAAACCGGCTGAAACTGGAAATGGGCGAAGCCGGCGCGCCAGCGCGCTCCGGAAAGCGCCGTCAGCCACGCGCTAGTAGAGCCGCCGTGCAGGTTGAGGCACAGGGCGGGGCGCAGGCCGCGCAGCGCGGCGAGCGTCTTCCAGCGGGCGCTACCTTCGAGGACAATGACGCCGGCGACGTCGGGGTTCGATTCGAGCAGCCGGTCCCACGGGCGCTCGAGCACCACGAAGATCCGCAGGTCCGGCCGGGCGCTCTTGAGCAGCGCGAGGGCGGGCGTGGTGAGCACGGTGTCGCCCATGGACCGCAGCCGGATGACGGCCACGGCCGCGCCGGGCACGAGCCGCCCCACAATGGAATCAGGCCCGCCGATCACTCTTCGATCGTCGCCTCGTCGATCAGCATGATCGGGATGTCGTCTTTGATCGGGTAGACCCGGTGGCACTTGGTGCACTTCAGGCCGCTTTGGTCGGGCTTGAGTTCGAGCGGCTCCTTATCGGCCGGGCACACCAAAATTTCCAGCAATTCCTGACTGATCGCCATACGCGCTCCAACCTGTTGCAGTAAAATAGCTTAACATGAATCGACGAACCTTCCTAACAGCGGCCGCCGCTCTGCCGGCCGCCTTGCAGGCGCAAAGCGAGCAGGGCGAGGACGGCCTCACATCTCTGTTTGACGGCAAAACGCTCGATGGCTGGACCATCCGCGAAGGGCCCCAGTCGGCGTTCTACGTCCACGAGGGCGCGATTGTGGTGCATGAAGGCTCCGGTTTTCCCACCTGGCTGCGCTCGGCCAAACAATACGAGAACTTCGATTTCCGCGGCGAGTTCTTCGTCAAGGGGTGGACCAATTCGGGCATTTATCTGCACGCGCCGGAGCACGGGCGGAACATGTGGACCGGGATGATGATCAACATCTTCCACCAGCAGGACAAAGAGATGCGCCCGGAGTCGATGGGCTCGATTTTTCCGCTGGTCCCGCCGCTGAAGGTCAATGTGCGCAACAAAGCGGAGTGGAACAGCTTCCGGATTCTGATGGACTGGCCGCAGCTCAAGGTGTGGACCAACGACGAGCTGGTGCAGGACCTCGACGTGGAGACCGTGCCGGAATTGCGCCACAGGTTGCGGCGCGGTTACCTGGGCTTCGAATCGCTGACCTATCCAATCCGTTTTCGCAGCCTGCGGGTGAAAGAGCTGCCGGGGAAAGAAACCTGGGACAGCCTCTACGAGGGCGAGGAGGACTTCGAGAAGTGGTACGTCTCGGAGGACAAGCCCAAGTTTGAGCCGCTCGGCCACATCCTGCGCGGCGACGGCCACGGCCACATCGCCACCAAGGAGCTATACAAAGACTTCGTCCTGCACCTCTACATTCGCGGCAGCAAGTTCCACAATGGCGGGATTCTGTTCCACACGGCCGGCCACGGTCTCAGCGCCCGCCATTACGAGATTCAGTTGCACGACGTGGAGGGCGCGCACTACCCGACCGGCTCGCTTTATTACTTCAAGCGCGCGATTTACCCGCGCATCGAGCCGGAGAAATGGTACCTGCTGCAATTGGCCGTCCAGGGGCGCAACGTGCTGGTGCGGATCAACGGCGAGACCGTGCTCGAATACGACAAGCTCGAAGACACCGATCCCGGCCACATCGAGCTGCAAGCGCACCAGGCCGGGCGCTGGATCGAGTACAAGCAGATCCGGGTGAGGCGGCTGTAAAGGACTAGGAGCCGCTTCCGGCGGCTGCGTGACGGGAAAAGTTCCGGCTCGAAGGCCGGGACCGGTTTGGTATTCTACTGGTTGTACATCATATAACAACTATGCACTTACCGACCTTCCAACCGAAAACCGCTCAAAACACCGAAGCCACCGGCCTGCCCCGCGGGTTTTTGTTCGAGCTGATGGTGAAGCACTCTTTTGTGGAAGGGACCGCCACGCTTCAGCAATTGTCGCGTGAAACCAAGCTCGATTACGGCGTGGTGCAGACCGTGTTTCGGAACATGCAGCAGGAGCAGCTCTGCGAAACCAAGGGGATGATCGGCATCGATTACGAGTTCACGCTGACCACCAAGGGCATGCAGGCTGCTGATGCGGCGTTCCGCAAGAACCCATACGCCGGCCCGGCGCCGGTGCCGCTGGCCTCTTACTGCCGAGCGGTTCGCGAGCAGGCGTTTCATCCCAGGGTCACGCGGCAGTCGCTGGCCCAGTATCTGGGAGACCTGGTGGTCACCGAGGAGATCATCGGCGAGATCGGCGCCTCCATCATGACCGGCGGCTCGCTGTTTCTCTACGGCCCCACCGGCAACGGCAAAACCAGCATCGCCTTGCGCCTGCACCGGGTTTTTCAGGACTACGTCTACATTCCCTACGCGGTGGAAGTATCGAGCCAGGTGCTGAGCGTTTACGATCCGATCGTGCACAAGCCGGCCGACAAGCAGCCGGCGGACATCGACCCGCGCTGGGTGCTCTGCGAGCGGCCGTTTCTGGCGGTGGGCGGCGAGATGCGGGCCGACATGCTCGAGCCGCGCGTAGATGAAGGCACGCGCCTGATCATCGCCCCGCTCCAGATGAAGGCCAACAACGGCATCCTGGTGATCGACGATTTCGGGCGCCAGGCGATGAAGCCGGTGGAGCTGCTGAACCGCTGGATCGTTCCGCTCGACCGGCGCGTGGACTACCTGGGGCTGACTTCCGGCGTGCAGTTCGAGATCCCCTTCGAGCTGATTGTCGTCTTCGCCACCAACCTGGCGCTCTCGGACCTGGCCGAAGAGGCTTTCATTCGCCGCATCAAGAACAAGATCCGCATTGAAGCCGTCAGCCCGGCGGTGTTCACCGAGATCCTGCGGCGGGTGTGCGAGGAGAAGGGGATTCAGATGAGCTGGGAGAACGCCCAGTACGCCTGTGAGAAGTGCGTGGAGCACGCCCCGAACGGCCTGCGGGCCTGCTTTCCGCGCGACCTGGTAGATATTCTCTGCGGGGTGGCCGCTTTCGAGCAGCGTGATCCCACGCTCGAGCGCGCCGATGTGGACAACGCGATGAAGATCTACTTCACGACGTGAGCGCCGCCGGCGCGCTCGCGCTAGAATCGGGGAAAAGGAGATCGCTCATGCTGATATCCCGAGTCCTGACGGTAGTGGCCGCGGCATCGCTGCTGGGTTTGCCGGCCGAGGCGCAGCGACGCGCCAGCCCCCACGAGCAGACCTCCGTCACCATCGACGGCAAAAAGATCACCATCGAGTACGGGCGGCCTTACATGAAGGGCCGCAAGATCTTCGGCGGGCTGGTGCCGTATGGGGAAGTGTGGCGCGCCGGGGCCGACGAGGCAACCGTGCTGACCACTCAAGCGGATTTGACGATCGGCGGGCTGCAGGTCCCCAAGGGCAGCTACGCGCTGTTCGCGATCCCGCAAGCGAATAGCTGGACGCTGGCAGTGAACAAGGTGGCCAAGCAGTGGGGCGCCTTCAGCTACGACCAGTCGAAGGACCTGGGGCGCACGGAGATGAAGGTCTCCACCGCCGGGACGCCGCTCGAGCAGTTCACCATCTCGCTCGAAGCCGCCGGGGCCAAGCGCGGCGTGCTGAAGATGGCCTGGGACCGGACGGTGGCGGCGGCGGACTTCTCGGCGAACTGAACCCGGCCGGCGATCTCTGGTCCAGAATTCCCTTACGACCTTGCCCGTGACCCGCTTGCGTGGCTGATGGAGCGTCCGTCCGGAAGAGGCGCGTAGAGATTCGACTTGTGCCGCTGAAACCGTACTTGTCCGCCGCGCGGCCGATCTGGCTTATACTTGGGGTGTGAAGCTTTCGATCGAGATCGATCGCGAAGACGATGGGCGCTGGATCGCCGAGGCGCTGGAGCTTCCCGGCGTCATGACCTACGGCGCCACGCGCGAAGAGGCGATCAGCAATACCGAGAAGCTGGCCATCGAAGTGATCGCCGATCGGATCAAGCACGGCGAACTTCCTGCCTCTGCGCTGAACGTTTCATTCCTGATCCTCAGTGAGCAACTGGCCGGCGACTAAGGCCCGGCGTGTTCTGGCCGCCCTGGAACGCATGGGCTGGCGCGTGAAGCGGCAGACCGGCTCCCACCGATTGCTGGCTCGCGTGGGCTGGCCCGATTACGAATTCGCTTTCCATGATAACGAGGAGTTGGGTCGGCGCATCCTTGCCAAAATTGCCAGGCACACCGGACTGCGGCCAGAGGACCTGTGAGAAAGGGCCGCAGGGCCGGCCCTTTCAAGCACCGCCGTCTAGCAGAACTGCATGCCGGGCAAGGCTGCTCGGGGGTATGCTGGAGCCTATGGCCGTGGTCATCTCCCTGCTGCGCGGCGTCAATGTGGGGGGCCACAACCAGATCCGGATGGAGGCGCTCCGGGCGCTTTGTGGGTCCCTTGGACTGCGAGACGCGCAAACTTATGTGCAGAGCGGCAACGTCGTTTTCCGGACCGACGCGCGAGACCTGGTTCGGCTCGCCAAGCGGATGGAGGGAGCAATCGAGGCGAGCCTCGGCTTTCGCCCGGTGGTTGTTGTGCGCACCTGCGCCGAACTCCGGGGCGTGATCGCCCGAAACCCGTTTGCGGCGCGGCGCGAGATCGATCCCCGCAAGCTCGTGGTCAACTTTCTCGCCGCTGATCCGGGCCCGGAGGCTCGCCAGAGGCTTCTCCGCGTTCCGGCCGGCCCGGAAGAGTTGCATCTGGCCGGCCGCGAGCTTTACATCTATTTCCCCGACGGCGTGGGACTTTCGAAATTGTCACCGGCCGTGCTGGAGAAGGCCTTGCAAACATCAGCGACGGGGAGAAACTGGAACAGCGTCACCAAGCTGCTCGAAATCGCCGAACGGCTGGAAGCTTCTTAGTGACCCGCTCCGGACGCTGGAGACTGGACTGCGGAGATTCGACCAGGCTTCGGTACGATTGGATTCTCGCGGCCTCATGGCATCACAAGCTCTGGCATATACGGCTAAGGAGCTATCAAAGAAGACCTGGCCTGATTTTGAGAAGCTTTTCTCTCAAAAGAATGGGTGGGACTTCTGTTGGTGCATGCATTTTCATCGGTCCTGCTCCGTGCCCAAGGACCAGAGACTGCATTCGAGGGCCGAGCGAGGCGTGAGGAACCGCCGGGAAAAAAGAGAACTCGTCGAGCGGGGATGCTCGCATGGGGTCCTTGTCTACGCGAAAGGGGAGCCGGTCGGATGGTGCCAGTACGGTCCTGCGCAGGAGCTTCCTCGTATCGACAACAGCCGCAAGTATCGCGGGCTTGCCCCCGCAGGCGGCGCGGAGAGACTTTGGAGAATCACTTGCTTTGTTGTCGATAAGAGGCATCGCAAACGCGGGGTAGCGAGCGCTGCGTTGAAAGCCGCGCTGGAAGCCATCAGAAACAAGGGAGGGGGTCTGGTGGAGGCCTATCCCGTCGCTCGCTGGGGAACTTCAACTTTCGGAAATGTGTCCACGCACGGCACTGTGTCGATGTTCAAGAAGGAGGGGTTCCAGGCCGTAGCCCCTTTCGGCAGCACCAACGTGTTGATGCGAAGAACGGTCTGATCTCACCGAATCAGAACCACTGCTGCGGCTGCTTCCAGGCTCCGTCCGCGCCGAGAGCCGCGCTTCGCGTCGAACGGCTTCGGGTATTGCTGAATCCTAGCTCTTGGAAACTTGCGGCAGCTTGGCGAAATGTTGATCGCGGGAGAGCAGTACGAGCTGATGTTGGACCGCCAGGCTCGCAATCCAAAGGTCGTTGGTCGGCACGGGCGTGCCGGCGCGGCGGAGCTGCAGAAACAGACGGGCATACGCATCGGTTGTTCCCTCGTCAGCGAACAGCACGGCTACGCCGGGCAGACGGAGGAAAGCATGGAGCAAACCCTCGTTCTCAGCCGCCCGCCTGCCCCCCAGGAACCCCGTCTTGATCTCAGCCAGCGCGACAAATGGTATCCAGATTTCAGCCGCCTGCTCCAGGATCTGGACCACCTCGGCGACTCCGCGAAAGGCGTCCGTAAGGCGATTCGTGTCCAACAGTATCCTCATCGCCAAAGGCTCCAATCGATTTGCCGCTGCTCCGCCAGGAGGCGGTCAAACTCCGGGTCCTTTTTCCAGCGTCCGGCGATGGACTGGAGCGAGCGATGGCTTCGGCCTCCGGCCGCGTTCGTCAATTCCTCGACCAGCAGCCGGTTCAGGCTGAGCTTCCTCTGATGGGCCTTTCTCCGGAGCGCCTGATCGACATCCCGGGGCACTCCGCGAATCGTATACTGCACTCGCGACGGTGTAGGCATAATCTGCCTACAGTATATCGCATTTCTGTAGGCATAGGCGCCCACGCCAGCGCGGCGGCGGCGGGAGGTCTCGCTCAGGTCCAGAATTCCCGCACCACTTTGCCCTTCACCAGCTCGCGCGGCTGGTTCAGGTGGTTACGGATCTCCATGTCAGGATCAATACCCAGTGAGTAATACACAGAAGCCAGCAGGTCGTTGGGGTGCACCGGCTTGTCCTTGGGCGAGGACGCCGTCTGGTCCGATTCGCCGTATTGCGCGCCGCGCGCCACCCCGCAGCCGGCCAGGATCGCGCTGTAACAATACGGCCAGTGATCGCGGCCGTCCGGCGCGTTGGAGTTGCCGGAGGTGCTGACGCCGACGCGCGGCGAGCGGCCGAACTCTCCCACCGCCACCACCAGCGTGTCCTTCAGCAAGCCGCGCTGGTCCATGTCTTCGAGCAGCGCCGAAAGGCCGCGATCGAGCTTGGGGCAGTGCAGGTTCTTCAGCGGCCCGAAGTTGGCGGCGTGCGTGTCCCAGGAATCGACTTCCGGGTTGCCGTTGGCGACCGAAGGCCAGTTCATCTGCACGAAGCGCGTGCCGGCCTCGACCAGACGACGCGCCAGCAGCAGGCCCTGGCCGAAGGTGAACATCCCGTAACGCTCGCGCACCTTGTCGGGCTCTTTGTTCAGGTCGAAGGCGTCGCGCGCTTTGCCGGAAAGCAGCAGATTGTATGCCTTGTCGTAATACTCATCGAGCGCGTAGCTGCTGAGCGCCTTCTCGAGGTCGGGCATGGAGCCGTTGATTCCCTTCAGCAGCTCGAAGCGGTCCTTGAGCCGCTCGGCGGGAACGTCTTTGCGCAGCGAGAGATCGTCGAGTTGGATGGGTTTGGCGGGGTCCTGATAGAGGCGGTAAGGATCGTAGGCTTTGCCGAGAAAGCCGGCCGCGCCGCCCTTGCCGATGATTCCGGATTCCTGCAACGGCCGCGGCATCTCCACGAACGGCAGCACGGGCTCGGTCGGCGGCTTGAGCTTCGAGACGTGGCTGCCGGCAGTGGGGAAATCGGCGGGGCTGGGCGGCTCGAGCTGGCCGGAAGGCGACACGCGGTCGGGCGGATAGCCGGTGAGCATCTGGTAAATGGCCGCCGTGTGGTTGAACAGGCCGTTCGGCGTGTAGCTCATGGAGCGGATGAGAGTGCACTTGTCGAGCGCGTTGGCCATCATCGGCATGGTCTCGCTAATATATGTGCCGGTGATTTTGGTCTTGATGGGCTTGAACTCGCCGCGGATGTTGGCAGGCGCTTCCGGCTTGGGGTCCCAGATGTCGATGTGGCTGGGGCCGCCTTGCAGGAAGATCATGATCACAGACTTCGCGCTGCCGAAACCGCGGGCGCCGGCGTATTTCGAGGCGGCGGAGGCTTTTTGCGAAGCAAAAAAGCTCGGCAGGCTCAATCCGAACAGGCCGATGGATCCGGCGCGAAGAAGCTCGCGGCGGGTGGGTCCTTCACAGGTGTGGCAACGGTGGCCGGGAATTACGAGCATGTCTGCACCTCAATAGTTGTAAAGAAACGCCTTGCTGTTGACCAGCGCCCACATCAAATCCTGCGCTCGGGCGGTGCGCCCGCGCGCGCCCGTACTGCCGGCGCCCGCGGCCAGGTAGTGGAGCGCCTGGCCGAGTTCCGCCGCATTCGGCAAGCGGCTGAGCGATGCCAGGTAAATCTCTTCGACGACGTCGCGGTCGGCGCGGCCGCTCAGGACGGCCTTCACTACGCGGCCGGTCGAGTCGGCGACGGCGTCGGAAATGGTCGTGCCGTTCACGAGGTTCAGAGCCTGCGGCAGGCTCAGCTCGCTGCGCCGCTCGCACTCACATGAGGATTCGCGCGCGGGGCGGCCGAACAGGTCGAGGAAGCCGTCTTTGCCCACGTGCGGGTCGGGCAACTGCTCGGCGTTGGTATCCACGGGAACTTCGGGGAACGCCGGGCGAATGCCGGTTGCCAGCGCCAGGGCATCCATAAGCTGCTCGGCGCTCAAGCGGCGCGGCATGGCGTGCGAGAAGTTGTCCACATCCATGGCGTTCCACTCGTTGGTCGCGATGCTCGACTGGTAGGTGCGCGAGTTGGCGATGGCGCGCATCACGCGGCGCAGATCGAAATTGTGGTCGATGAAATCCTTCGTCATGGCATCGAGCAGCGCCGGATTGCTGGGCGGGTTCGAGGCGCGAATGTCATCCACGGGCTCGATGATGCCGCGGCCGAAGAAGTAGCTCCACACGCGGTTCACGGTGGACTTGGCGAAAAACGGATTGTCCTTGGACGTGATCCACGCCGCCAGCGCGTCGCGACGCCGGCCGTCGGCAGGAATTTTGTCGCTGCCGAACGACGCCGGCACGATGAAGGCGGGATCGACCACGCGGCCGTTCTTGGGGTGCTTCATGTCGTAGCCGCCCCGCTGGTCGTAAACGATCTCCTCGCCCACTTCGTAGCCGGGCCGTATGCCGACCGGCGAGAAGAACGCGGCCATCTGGTAATACTGATTCTGCGTCCAGCGCTCGAAGGGGTGGTCGTGGCACTGCGTGCAGACCATGCGCACGCCGAGGAAGACCTGCGTGGTCTTCTCCATGGTGGGCTTGGCGTCGCGCGTCACACGGAAGAAATTGGCAGCGGGGTTGTCATAGGAGCTGCCGCGGCTGGTGAGCAGCTCCCGCACCATGCGGTCGTAGGGCTTGTTGGCCTCGAACGATTCGCGGATCCACTCCTGAAACTCGTACGCGCCTTTCTCGCCGAGATACTTGCGGTTGTTTTGGAGCAGGTCCGCCCACTTGACGGTCCAGTGGTCGACGAATGCCGGGCTGCCGATCAACTGGTCGATGAGGCGGCTGCGCTTCTGCGGATTTTGGTCGGCGAGGAACGCGCGCACCTGCTCGGGTGTGGGGGTTTGGCCGGTGAGGTCGAGCATCACGCGGCGCAGGAAGCCGGCGTCGTCCACCAGGCCGGAGGGCTGAATCTTGAGGCGCTTCAGCTTGCCGTCGATCAGGCGGTCGATGTAATTGTTTTCCGGAAGCGGCTTCCACACGAAGCCCGGCTTCGGGTTCAGCACCGTCACGGGCACGGTGACGAACTTGCCCTGGTAGCGGACCAGCAGAGCGGCCTCGCCGATGCGGGCGCCTTTAACCTCCGCGCCATTCACGGCAGCGAGATCGGGCGTGTTGCTGTCGATGTTGGATTCGCGGGCCACGTCGCGCGTGGCGCCGTCGCCGTAAGTGGCGGTCACCTGGAGCTTCGCCGTGTCGCCGGGCTTCTGGAGGAACAGTTCCTTCGGCTCAACGTCGAGGCGCGCCACCGTATCGGTCTTGGGGTCGCCGAAAGGCACGCCCTGCGCGATCCACTGGTAAATCGTCTTGTAGTAGTCGGAGCCGACATCGAAGCGCAGACCGCCGCCGTGCGGCACCTCCTGGGTGGGCTTGGCGAGCATGAGGCTGCGGGCGGGGTCGGCGCGGTTGAAGCGGCGGCCGGAAAGGTCGTAGAGTAACGCCTCGTAATCAAACTGCGGGTCGTAGCCGCGCAGAGACAGCTTGAAGCCGTTCTTGCCCTTGGCCGCGCCGTGGCACGTGCCGGCCGTGCAGCCCACCTTGTTGAGAATGGGCGCGACATCGCGCAGGAACGTCACCTTGGGCGGCTCGGCGGCCGAGGCGAAAAAGGCGGAAAGAAAAATCGCGCTAACGATTAGACGCAACAGCATTGGATGCACTCCCTGATGTCACTTCGAACGGGACGGAGCGGGACGCAATGGTTTCCTGGCGGCCCTCGACGTTGAGGCGGCCGGTCACGATCATATCGTAGCGGCCGGCGTCAGTTGCCTTGGTGGTGTTGACGTTGAAGGTGCCGGCGATCGTTTCGGGATCGTCCGACGGCGAGCGCTTCATGTCGGTAACCCGGATGTCGCGCGCGCCCACGACGTCCACATTGAGATTGCGCACCGGCTGCGCGCCGGGCGTGCGTATGTGCCACTGATAGGTAAACTCGTAGCGCGCGCCCTCTTCCATGCGCTTCACGGCGGCGAGGCGCACCTCGAGCGTCGCCAGCGCCGGCTCGGCGGTCGAGGCCGGCAAATCGAAGCCGAGCCAGGGCGCGGTGAGCGGGCGCTGGCGATCGACCACGCCCTGCGCCGTGGCCCCGGCTACATCCACCATCATCCCCGTGCCGTGCGCGCGGCGGCGCAACGTTGTGCCGTCGGCGAGTTTACCCTCGCCCCAGACGACGAGTTCGCGCGCCGGCAGCGGCGTAGCGGCGTCGGCCGTGAGGGTAAGCACGCCGCGGCGGTTCATGCTGCGAACATTGTTCGAGTCGAGAGTTTCGCGCGGGATGATGCCGCCCTCGACGCGGATGCCTTTCGGCAGGTCGGCGACGGTGAGCTGGATGGGTCCGTCATAGCCGCGCCGGTCGGCGGCGACGGTGACAGTGACGGTGCCGCCTTTGGGAATATTCACGTAAGGGGAAACGACCGCGAGCCGGAAGTCTTCGGCTTGCCGCCGGGCGATGAGCCGGTAGCCGTAGAACGGCCCGCCGCGCCGCGCCAGATCTTCGACGGCGATGGTCACCGCGTGCGAGTCTTTTGGCACCTCGACGTTCAGGAACGGATCGCTGCTCGTCCGGCTGGTGCCCTGGACGGCGAAGACGTCCTCGGGCAGCGGCTTGTCGCCGGCGGAATCGATCTTCTTGCCGTGCTCGTCGTAGGCGGTGAGGATGGCTTCCAGGCGCGAGGTGCCCAGCTCGCGGGCCTGGATCTCAAACAGCAGCTTCTCGCCCGGCTCGGCCTGAAAATGATAGCGATTGATTTGCTCGGGCTGCGCGAGGCGGCCGTTGATCACGCTCGGAATCGACACCGCATTTTCGGCGGGATCGATCAGCTCGGGCAAGTCGCTCACCGCGAACCGGAACGGCAGCGCCGGCGAGCCGGACAGCGCGACCTCGGCGAACTCTTCGCCGGAAGCGATCTTACGCAGATCCGCCACGGCCTTCGCCGGGGATTTCAGGCTGCCGCCGAACAGGCTCACCTCAGGCGCTTCGCCGCGCCGCGCGCCTAGCGGGAAGATGCCGTCGGCGTAGGGATAAGCGCCCATCTTCAGGCGATAGAAATTCTGGACCTGCGTGCTGAAGCGCGCGTCGTGCACTTCGACATAGTAGTTGCCGTCGCGCGGAAAGGTGAAGTCGATGCGGGCGTCGAGGCTCGCGCCGGGCGCATCGTCGCTGCGCGCGAGCTGCTTGCCGGAGCTGTCGAGAATGAGCAGCACCGGATCGATCGCCGAGCCGCAGCGCCGCGCTTCCACCTCGAAGACGCGCCGCTCGCCGGCCTTGCCCTGCACGCGGAAGACGTCGCGCTCCGGCCCGCGCAGCGTGCCGTTGATGACGACAGGCGCCGGCGGCGCCGGCTCGGCGGTCTCCACCGTGTCGTTCTGGTTGGGCCGCGCGTACGGGAGCGATTCCTCTTCGGTGGTTTCGGGGAACGTGCCGACGGTGAACAGCAGAATGTTCGAGATGCCGGACGGGGTTTCGAGGCGAATGGGGTAGACGCCGGGGGCGGCATCCGGCTTCGGCTCGACCAGAAACGCCGCGGCGCGGCCGGGACCCATCTGCATGGCGTCGCGCTTAGAGGGCGAGAGCGGCGTGAAGGCAGCGGGGAGCGTGGAGGAAACGTGCGCGCCCTCCACCAGGTAACGGCCGATGACGGTCAGCGTGAACGGCTTGCCGAGTTCGGCGCCGCGAGGCCGCAGCTCGCTGATCACAGGCGTGGCCGCGAGTCCCACTTGCACGAGCGCGATGGCGATGAGAAGTGTTTTCATGGGCCGCTCCCCAACCGAGTGGTCATGGTGGTGATGGGCACGGGCGTGAAAGCGTGGAGCAGCTTTCCGGAGCCGGCCTCATAGGTGCGGACCTGCCCGTCGAAGCCGCCCGTCGCGAGCACGTTGCTGTCCGCGCTGAAGGCCACGGTGTAGATGCCGGCGGTGTGTCCCTTGCACGCGGCGATGCGCTGGCCGGTGTCGGCGTCGTAGATGTTGACCTCAGGCGCCGCGCCGGCGACGGCGATGCGGCGGCCATCGGGCGACCAGGCGAGCGCGAAGATCGCGCCGTTCTGGCGATCCAGCTTGCGAATCAGCGTCGAGTCGTCCGCAATCTTCATGTTCTTGGGCCGCTCCATCTGGTAGACGTAGGGCGTGCGGTCTTCGCCGCCGATCACAACGACGTTCTTCGAGGGATGCCGCGCGACGGCGGCCAGCTCGCCGCGCAGCAGGTTGATGTTTTCGAGAAACGCGCCGGAGGCGGCGTCGGTGAGCTTGGCGGCGCGGTCGCGGCCGACCGAGACGATCTGTTTTCCGTCCACGCTGAACACCGTTCCGAGCACCCAGTTTTCGTGAGTGCTGACCTTGTGCAGCTCCGCGCCGCTCGAGGCGTCGATGATGCGAACCGTGTTGTCCGTGCAGCCGGCCGCGATCCGCGCGCCATCGGGAGAGAGCGACGCGCCGAAGACGGTGTCATTGGAAATCATGACCGAGCGCCGCAGCGTGCCGGCTGCCACGTCCCAGATCTGAATCTCGCCGAAGCGCGCGGGCGTGCCGCCGCCGGCCGCCAGCGTCGAGCCGTCTTTGGAGAATGCGAGCGAGAGCAGGCGCTCGGAGACACCGGCGAGGCGGCGCGGCGCGGCGCTGCCGTCCGGCGAGTGCAAAACGATCTCGCGGTACGCGGAGACGGCGAGCGTTTTGCCGTCGGGCGAGAAGGCGAGCGCCGTGAGCACGGGAGGCTGCGTGTAGACCACGGGCTTGCCGGCGCCGAGCGCCTCGCGCGCTTCGGGCGGCGTGTCGTCCTTGGCGCCGGCGG
>DASQHK010000449.1:0-1803 GCA_035632135.1 Bryobacterales bacterium | reverse complement strand
GCCCAGCACAGCCAGCCCGACGAGCAGCGCCAGGCTCTGTATGCCCGTTCGCCGGTCGCACAGAGCGTAGGCGTAAATCCCCTTGACGACATTATTGCTGGCGGCCGCAATCACGATCCCGGTCGCCGCCACCGTGAGCGGCGTCGAGGCCGCTTGCGTCATCCCCATGATGAAGGGATCGACGTCGGTGACCCCCATGATGGCCGCCAGCGTATAAACCCCGCCCGTGCCCAGGTACACCAGCGCGAGGTGCGTGGCCACCAGCATCACCAGGAAGAGCAGCGCGAACAGAAACGCCACGCGCAGCTCCAGGGGATTTCTGGGCTCATACGCCCGCTTGATCTGTTCCGTGGTTGCATCCGGAAAGCGGGACCATAGCCAGCCGCCGCCGGCCGCCACGGCTGCCAGCACCGCGAACGGCGCAGCCAGCAGCAGCATCAGGTTCTTGTTGAACAGCCCCACGAGCACGATCAGGCGCAGATACATCACGCCGGAAGCCACCAGCGTCCCGCCGGCGAACAGGTGAGGACGTTTCTCCTGCGCGGCCCTCCGCGCCAGCGCCACCGTGGTTATGGTGGATGAATAAGCGCCGCCCAGAACCGCCGCGAGCAGCACCCCGCCCTGCTCCTTCGTCAGCCGTTGGAGCACGTAACTGCCGTAGGACACCGTGCTGACGGCCACCACCACCAGCCAGGTCTTGAACGGGTTGATGTGGAATGCGTTGCTGAACTCCTGGTTGGGCAATACGGGCAGAATCACCGCGCTCAACAGCAGAAACTTGGTGAAGGTGAGAATCTCTTCCGGAGCGATGCGCGTGGTCAGGCCTTCCAGGAACCCTTTCAGCTCCAGCAGCAGCATGCTGGCCACACTGAGGGCGGTGGCGATCCAGAACTGTTCGTGATAGACCAGCGCGCCTACCACGTAGATGCTCAGCCCCGAGATCTCGGAAGTGACCCCGGCGGTCGCGGACGTAGCCAGCTTGTGCCAGTAGGACAACAACAGGAATGCAGCCACCACCGCGAAACCCACCGCCAGAGGCAGCAATTGCGGCCCCGACAGGAGCGCCAGCGAGTATCCCAGCAGTCCGATGAGCGGAAAGGTGCGTACTCCGCCGAAGCCGTAATGCTCGGCGCCGGCCTTGTGCTCCTCGCGCTCCAGTCCAATTAAGAAGGACAGAAAGAGCACGATGATGATCTTCACGCCTTCCGGCGGCAGCCACTGGTAGAGTTGCACCGGTCTCAGTTTAGATCAATTGCACGCGCCGTGGCGGCGGGTCGGACGAGGCAAGTGTTACGCGTGCAGATGGATGCACAAGATAAAATGAGCGGTTGCGCTTCCTCATTTTTCTCGTCGTCGCGCCCGCGCTGGCGCAGGTGACCACCGGCTCAATCTCCGGCTACGTGCTCGATCCGAACCGAGGCGCCATTGCCGGCGCAGCCGTGGTTACTCGGGATGCGTCCCGCGGGTTCGAGCGGCGCGTCGAGAGCGACCGCTCCGGGTTTTATGTTGTGGCCGAGCTCGCGCCCGCAGTGTACGAAGTGTCGGCATCGGCCGCGGGTTTTGCAGAATCCGCGGCGCGCGAAGTGCGGGTCGCCGTGAACTCGCGCGAGCGGCTGGATATCACGCTGCCGCTCGCGGGGCGCCAGGAATCCGTCGAGGTACGAGCCAACGCCGGGCTGATCCAGACGGAGTCGTCGGAGCTGGGCGAGGTGATCGACCAGTCCCGCATTGAGGAGCTGCCGCTCAACCGCCGCGACTTCCTGCAGCTTGCGCTACTGGCGCCGGGCGTGCTGCCGGCGGTCG
>DASQHK010000448.1:0-11494 GCA_035632135.1 Bryobacterales bacterium | reverse complement strand
CCGCTCGATGCGGCCAAGGCCATCCGCCTCAAGGTCACCCACGACCTGCCTCTCGCCGATTACGACGACCTGATCGACGGCGGCAGCAAGATCAGCCCCAGCCTGCCGCCCTACATCGCCATCGCCACCACGGCCGGCACCGGCAGCGAGGTGTCGCGCTCCACCGTTATCACCATCGCCGAAACGAATCGCAAGACGGTGATCTTCAGCCCCCACCTGATCCCCACCCTCGCGCTCGCGGACCCCGAGCTGACCATCGACATGCCGCCGCGCATCACCGCCGGCACGGGCATGGACGCCTTCACCCACAACGTCGAGGCCTACATCTCGAAGGGCTACCACCCCATTTGCGACGCCATCGCTATCGCCGGCGCGAAGCTCGTTTGGGAGAACCTGCCGCTCGTAATGCGGGAGCCGCGCAACCTCGAGGCGCGCGCCAACATGATGATGGCGGCGATGATGGGGGCGATCGCGTTTCAGAAAGGCCTCGGCGCGACGCACTCGCTCGCGCACCCGCTCTCTTCTGACGCCGGCATGCACCACGGCACCGCCAACGCCGTCCTGCTGCCGTTTGTGCTGGAGTTCAATCGCGCCGCCGTGCCGGGGCGCCTCACCGAGCTGGCCGCGCAATTCGGCGGCTCCGACATCGTGGAGCGCGTGCGCGAGCTGAACCAGCGCGCCGGCATTCCGCCGCGCCTGCGCGATTACGGCATCACCGAAGCAGCTTTGCCCGCTTTGGCCGGCAAAGCCATCCAGGACGGCTGCCATCAGCTCAACCCGCGCCCCTGCACCCGTGACGATCTGCTCGCGCTCTACCGCCAGGCCCTGTAACGATTACCTCCGCGTCCCGAGCGCCGCCAGAACCCGCGCCGGCTCCGGCTTGCCCCGCTCGGCAAAAACGATGCGGCCGTCCTTACTGATACCGTAGACGGTGCGGCGAATGAGCAGCCCGCTTGCGTGGTAGAGCCCGGCTACTTTCTTGCCCTCATCGATCAGCAGTGGAAACGGGAAGTGATGGTTCTCGCGGAACTTGGTGTGGCTCGCGGCCGAGCCGGAGTTGACGCCGAAGACGGCCACGCCGCGCTGCGCAAATTCTTCCCAGTGATCGCGGATCTCGCAGAGCTGCTTGCGGCAGCCGGGCGTCTCATCCATCGGATAGAAGACCAGCACGACAGGCTGGCGGCCGCGCAGGTCCGCCAGGCGCACGACAGCGCCGTGTTCATCGCGCAGCGCAAACTCCGGAGCCGGCGTTCCCAAGGCCAGCAGGTCGGCAAACAGAGAGAGCATGGGCCCATTCTACAGGAAGACGGCGCAGGGAAATACGTCACTGCGTCATCACGAATACCTGGTTCGAGGGCTGGCCGCCGACGGTCAGAATGACGCCCTGGCGTCCGGCGGCAACTCCGCTTGGCATCTGAATGGTCAACTGGTAAAGGCCGGCAAAGCCGGGCGTGAGGCCGGAGAACGCCACGGTGCCGGGGATGCCGCCGATGGTGATCTGCGGCCGGCAGGTGGTCGAGGAGAGCGGCGCAACCGGCGCGGGCAGCCCGGAAGGAACCACCGGCGTCACGAAGCGGCAGAAACCGGTGCCGTAAACCTGCAAGTAATCCCCGGCACGGGCGGGACGCGCGGAAGTGGAAGCGCCGTCTTCATTATGAACGATGACGCCCAGTCGGCTGGCAGGATCAACAAAAATGCCCGGCTGCTCGTCCGCCTGGCTGACGGCGATGGCTTGCGAGTCTCCCGCCGCGGTGGTGACAACGATGTTGGTGATGGAGCCGGGCGCAATTTCAAACGGGACCTGCAAATTGATTTGCAAAGGTGAAACGTAAAGCAGCGGCGCCGGAATGCTACCGAAGCGAACCTGCGTCGAGCCCAGCGTGGGCGGAAGAGGAAAGCCGGAAGCGGCCTGCGTCGTCGACGCCAGCGATGTACCGAAGATCGAGTAGAGACCCCCGGGTGAGATCGTCCCCGTGCTCGTGAAGCTGGCCGCGTTGACTACGCCGGCGGCGGCGAAGATCGGCCGGTCAAGAGCCGTCGCGGTGACGGCGGCGATGACGGAGGGCGCCACGTCGAGCGACGCGCGCAAGGTATTGGCCGCGCCGGCGGAAGCCAACTGCCAGCTCACGCTAACCTGGCCGTTCGCGTCGGTGATCACCCGCGCGGGGCTGACGGCGCCGTCGCCGCTGGGACTGAAGTTCACCGTCACGCCGGCGAAGGGCACGTCGTTATCGTCGTGCACCTGCAGGACGACGGACTGCGGCAGAGCAAGGCCCCGACTGCCCTGCTGGCTGTTGCCGGAGACCGTGTCCAGGTGAAGCTGCGTGGCGTCCTCGCGGACCTGCACGAAAGTCTGGGAGATTTCGTAGGAGGGGTCGGCGCTGGCGCTCAGTTTGGCGACGCCCAGCCGGTTGCCGGTGATGAGGAACGAAGTGGATGTGCGGCCGGCCGCGATGGTAACTGACGCCGGCACCGCGATCACGCTGCTGTCCGCGCTGAGCGTGACGTTCAGGTTGGCGGCGGGCGCGGAAGCGACGGTGACCGTCGCCGTGACCGGACTGCCGCGCAAGACGCCACCGGCGGGCCAGGTCGAGAGACGCAGTTGCTTGACCAGGGCCGTGCTGGCGGCAGCGCGGTTGTCGACGGCCGCGTCGAAAAACTGCTCCCACCCCTGCCGAATGGCGTCGATCTGCGCCAGATCGGCGGTCGAGGGCCGCGTCCCGGATTGTATCAGCAAGATGAAGGCGTAGCTGAAGCGCTTCTGCGAAACCGTGGAGTCGGGCACGCGCCGGCCTTCCGCGCCGGCAATCATCTGCACGGTGATGTCCTGGCGCGTGCCGTCAAAGCTCACGCCCGACTGCGGCGCACTGGACGGAATGAACCCGGCGGCGTTCGGGCTGCGAACCAGGAACGAGGCCGGCACCTCGTCGGGCGACCGCAAGCCCATCAGGTATTGGTCAAGGGGCCCGTAGTGCTCTACGGTTCCGATTGTCTTGAAGCGCGGCGACTGGCCGGCGCCGCTGTCCTGGATGCGGTTGCCCTCCACCACCGAAGCGTCGGAGTTGAAGAAAAAGCTCCAGTGCGCCTGCTGGCGGCCCAGCAGGCCGAGCGAGGGCTGGTTGGTGAGCGGATCGAGGTAGCGCGGGTAGGCGAGGAAGCGATGGCCGCTCTCCTGGCCCAGGACCGTGAGCGTGGTATTTTTGCTGATAGCGAAGATCGGAATAATCTCGCCTGGGTCCAGCGGATAGTTGGACAGCGGCCCCATGTTGAGAAAGCTCTGGAGCCGCGCGGGCGAGCCCCAGTCGGAGCCGTTATCAAAAACCGGATTCGAGCGGAGCAGGCCGCCGATGCCGAGCACCCGATTGCGAACATTGCGCTCGGCCGCGAAGCCGCCCGCGTCTTCTCCGGTGAAGCCGAGGTTGTTGAACAGGATGATGTAGTCGTAGGCGTCGTCGTGGTTGCGGTAGAACTTCTTGCTCAACTGGAGGAAATCGATCGTCGTGGAGGGGCTGAAAATCTCGGCGATGGCGCCCGCCGAGGGCGAAGAAAATCCTCGCGAGAAATCGGCCGGCGTGGAGCCGTTGAGCAGCGCGCCGGGAGCGATGCCCACGACGGCCTCGTTGCTGGTGATACTTGAGTAGCTGAAGTCGATGCGGCCGTCGGGATAAAGCGTAACCTGAAAGCTTTCGCGCGACCCGGTGCCGCTGGGCACCCAGAGCGGCACCTGGTCCCACGTCATGACGGCGCGATCGCCGGCCGCAAAGTAGCGAACGGCCGCGCCGGTCTGCGAGGGGTCCAGGTCCTCGAAGAACGGCATAAGGCGCGGCGGCCCCGAAATCGCCCGGCCCAGGCTGCGCGGCGTGCTCGCGCTGTCCCCTTGCGTGAAGGTGAGGTTGCCGTCAGAGTTGATGTAGATCGAGCTGTAAGACTGGCCGTAGAAGGGAAAGGAGAACGGGAGTTGCACGAGGCGCGAGTCGTCGTCGCCGAGCCCGGCGAGAACAACGCCCGCCTGGGCGGCGGCCGCGTCGAAGGCCAGCGGCTGGGTAGCAGCAGTATACTGTGCGGCGCCGGAGCCGGCAGGAGTGAAGCGCAGCGTGAGGCCGCCGAGGTCGAACAAGTTGGGACGGACCACCGCGCCTTCGGAATCGTCCACGATGGCAATGTTGCCGATGTCGGGAAGGTAAGCCGGCCCCGCCGGTTCTGTCGTCAGTCCCCGCGCGGCAAGCTGCGCGCGCCGCTGCTCCGCCTGCCTGTGCCGGAACAGGTCGGTGATGCCACCGGCGGGCTCGGTGCCGCAGGTAAACTCGCCCGGGCGCGCGCCGGATGCGGCCCAAGCGCTGGCGGCGGGAACGCCGATGCAGACCAGGAGAGTGAGAAGTGCCGAAAAAAAGCGAGACAAAGACGGGCCCCTTCGCCGGGGAGTATAAACTTGTATTTTATCATTGGGCGGGCGGCAGCCGGGCGGAACAACGGCGCCTCGGCCGCCAATTTACATCGCCCCGGGGAGCGTGGCGATGAAACTGGTTCGAGTGAAGGTCGACATCAGCGGCACGCACGGCGACGAGGCGTGGACCTCCCTCCGCCACTTCGAGGAGGTCGAGCCGCACGAAGAGGTGTTTCGGCTGTTCTGCGGCCACGGGCCAGGCCAGGAACACACGCCCGGCGAATGGGGCGAAGCGACGCTGAAGTTTGAAGACTTCATCGCCGAATACGCGATCGCCCATTATCTGAAGCAGAAACGAGTCATCGACGCCAGCGCCGAGCCGGAAAGCGCCGGCGGCGGCCGCTAGTGTCCTGTCTCTAAAGTCCGTTCATGAAATCTCTTGATCCTGGCCAGGATCTGGTCGGCGGTGGCCGTCCACAGGAAGGGCTTGGGATGATGGTTGTGTCCCGCAGGTAATCACGGATCGCCTGCTCCAGGGATCGGACGCTGTCGAAGGTGCCGCGGCGGATACGGCGCCGGGTGATCTGGGCGGAGAAGCGCTCCACTTGGTTGATCCAACTGCCGATGGTTGGCGTGAAATGCAAATGGTACCGTGGACGGCGAAGAAACCAGCGCCTGACTTTGGACACTCTGTGGGGCCCGCAGGTGTCCATCACGATGTGTACGTCCAGGCTGGCAGGAATCCGCCTGTCGATCAACTCCAGGAATTTGAAGAATTCCTGATGCCGGTGCCGACGGTAGCGTGAAATCGGGAAACGTGATCGGCGAGGCGTCGAGGGCAGCAAACAAAGACGTGGTGCCATAACGAATATAATCATGGGTTTGCCTTTGCGGCAACCCAGAGCGCAGGGGCAGAACCGGGCGAGTGCGATCCACCGCTTGCACCTGGCTCTTCTCATCTACACACAGCACCAGAGCGCGGTCTGGCGGATTCGCATACCTAAGCATTATGAGACATAACACCAGACTCTCTTTCGCTAGAATCGGTAAGCGCCTGGATGGAATCGTCACAACGGTGAACACCGGCATGAGGCTGCTGGTAGCCTGACCCTATCTGCGGGCCTTTTGCAACGCTTCCTCCAGCCGCAAAATGTCCTCGTCGTTGTTGAAGAAATGCGGCGACACGCGCAGGTACCCGTGCCTCGCCGAAACCGCGATGCGCTGCTCGCGCAGGCGCGCGGCGAGAGCCGCCACATCCGCGCTCGCAAACTGCGCGGCCAGAATCGGCGAGTCGTAATACGGCAGCCGGTCCGATAGCAGCGCGGCGCCCGCCCGCCGCAGCGCTTCCCTGCCCCGCGCCGCCATCTCATCCACCCGCTTCTCGATCACGCCGGTCCCGATCTTCAGCATCATTTCCAGCACCGCCCCCATAGCGTAAATGCCGGGAAAATTCTGCAATCCTCCTTCGTATTTCTGCGCCTCGCACGGCAGCTCCGGCGGCCCGTGGTGCAGCGCGTCCACCCGCCGCCAGTCTTTATGGCTGCGCCAACTGTAAATCGATGGCTCCAGCCATTTCCGCACTTCCGGCGCCACGTAAGCCAGCCCGATCCCCGCCGGGCACAGCAGCCACTTGTAGCCGTGCGCTGCCACCATGGCCGCCCCCGCCGCCGGCGCATCCAGCGGCAGCGCGCCCAGGCTCTGCGTGGCATCGATATAAAACAGCGCGCCGCGCTCCCGCAACAGCCGCCCGATCTCTTCCACCGGCGGCCGCAATCCAGTCGAATAGTTCACCGTGCTCATCATCACCAGCCGCGTACGCCGGCCGACCGCCGCGGCGAACCGGTCGAGTGAAAACTCGCCGCCCGGAACCGGCGCTTCCACAAACTCCACCCCTCGCCGCGCCAGCGCGTAGCCGAAGTAGGTATTGTTAGGAAATTCTTCCTCCAGCGCGACGACCCGGTCCCCCGGCTTCCATTCCATCTCCTGCACCAGCCACCCCAGCGCCGTGGCCGTGTTGGGCGTAAACGCGATATCGGCCGGCGTGGCCCCCAGCATCTGCGCCGCCATGGCCCGCACCCGGTCGGCGTGATCGAACCAATCCAGAAAATCCAGGCACGCCCGCTCGTCCCGCCGCCGCGCGTGCTGGTCAGCCGCGTCGAGCGCGCATCGCGGCACAGGCCCGAACGTCGCCGTGTTCAGATACACCCATTCCCGCAGCACGGGAAACTGCTCGCGAACCGCCTCCCAATCCATGGCCATTCCTGCATTCTAGCCCCGCGCCGTTATAACCCGCGCAGGCCCGCGAGGGCTTAAGGCAAATCCCCTATCGTTCTCCAAACCACAGTGCTACCTTTCGGTGGCCTCCTTGTACCGGCTCAAATTATGAATTCCGTACTATTGTCGGCCTGCGGCCCACAGCGTAGGCTGGCATGTTAGGGGCATTTGCTGCGATTGAACTTTGCCGGGGCCTTGTTTTGCAGGCTCGCTGGGGCCACCATCTCACCCGGTCCGATGCCCTTCGCCCGGTGCCTCCATGAAGCCACGCTCGCTCGCTGAAGAGAACGAAGAGCGGTTTCGCACGCTGTTTCAGGAGGCCCCGGTCGCCTACCAGGAAGTCGACCGCGAGGGGATCATCCAGCGTGTCAATCACGCCGCCTGCCATCTGCTGGGTTTTGAACCTTCGGAAATTGTTGGCCGGCCCTTCTGGGATTTCGTCGCCCCCGCGGAGCGGGACGCCGCCCTCGAGGACCTCGGCCGCAAGATTTCGGGTGCGGCGCCCGGTGTGGCGTTCGAGCGCGAGTACATCGCTCGTGACGAGACCGCTCGCATCCTGGAAATTCACGACAGCCTGATTCGCGACGCGGGCAATGCGGTCATCGGCATCCGGTCATCGCTGCTTGACATCACCGAGCGCAAGCGCGCCGAGCAAGCCCTGAGCGAAAGCAACGACCGTTACCGCGAGTTATTCGAGAACGCCAACGACATCATTTTCACCCTCGACCTGGCGGGCAATATCACGTCGCTCAATAAGACCGGCGAGCGCCTCACCGGCTACAGCCGCCAGGAGCGCCTTCACATGTCGCAGATCCTGGCGTCCGACCAAAGCGCCCTGGCCCGCCGCCTGCTCGAGCAGAAGCTCGCTCACAACGAACCCACGCGGTGCGAGCTGCGCATCATCGCCAAGGACGGCCGAATCATCCCCGTCGAGGTAAGCACACGCCTGATCGTTCGCAACGGCAAGCCGGCCGGCGTGCAGGGCATCGCACGCGACGTAACCCGGCGCAAGGGCGCTGAGGAGGCCCTGCGGGAAAGCGAGCAGCGTTACGCGCTGGCGGTGCGCGGCGCCAACGACGGCCTGTGGGACTGGAACCTCACAACCGGCCAGATGTATTTTTCCCCGCGCTGGAAGGAGATGCTCGGCTACGCAGAGTCCGATATCGGCTCTAGCCCCGACGAGTGGTTCCGCCGCGTCCACGCCGAGGACCTCGGCCGGCTCAAGCTCGAGATGGCCCTGCACCTCGAAGGGCACAATGCCCACTTCGAATACGAGCACCGCATCGCGCACAAGGACGGCTCCTACCGCTGGATGCTCACCCGCGGCCTGGCGGTGCGCGACGCCGACGGCAAGGCCATCCGCATGGCCGGCTCCCAGGCCGACATGACCTCCCGCAAGGTCGCCGAGGAGCGCCTGCTCCACGACGCTTTTCACGACGAACTCACCGGCCTCCCCAACCGCAGCCTGTTCATGGACCGCCTGGAGCGCGCCGCCGTGCGCGCCATGCGCCGCGAGAATTACCTATTCGCAGTACTATTCCTGGATCTGGACCGCTTCAAGGTGATCAACGACAGTCTCGGCCACCTGATCGGCGACCAGCTCCTGGTCGGTATCGCCCGCCGCCTGGAGGCCTGCCTGCGCCCCGAAGACACGGTCGCGCGCCTTGGGGGCGACGAGTTTGTGGTTCTCGGCGACGACCTGAAAAACGTGAGCGACGCCACCCAGCTCGCCGAGCGCATCCAGAAGGAGCTGAACCAGTCCTTCACCCTCGGCGGCCACGAGGTCTTCACCACCGCCAGCATCGGCATCGCCCTCAGCAGCACCGGCTACCAGCAGCCCGAAGATCTGCTGCGCGATGCCGACACGGTCATGTATCGCGCCAAGGCCCTGGGCAAGGCGCGCTATGAGGTATTCCACGCCGGCCTGCACACGCGGGCGGTGGAGCGCCTGCACCTGGAGAACGATCTGCGCCGCGCCGTCGAGCGCCACGAGTTCTTCCTGCTCTACCAGCCTATCGTGGCTCGCGAAAGCGGCGAGATCACCTGCGTCGAGGCGTTGCTGCGCTGGCAGCATCCGCGCCGCGGACTGCTGGAGCCGGCGGAGTTCCTGGCCGTCGCCGAGGAGACGGGCGTCATCGTGTCGATCGGTGAATGGGCTCTGTGCGCCGCGTGCGCGCAACTCAAGACCTGGCAGCAGGCGGGCCTGCCGGCCCCGCGCATCGCGGTCAACCTCTCCGCCCGCGAGTTCAAGCAGCCCAACCTGGTCGAAACCATCACCCGCGTGCTCGCCGATTCCGGCCTCGATCCCCGCTGCCTGGAGCTCGATCTCACCGAAGGCACCGTGCTCAACAGCGCGCAGGCCACGCTCGAAACCATCGAGGATCTCTGCTCGCTCGGCATCTGCATTTCCATCGACGACTTCGGGACCGGTTACTCCTCGCTCAAGTACCTGCTGCGCTTCCCCATCAGCACCTTGAAGATCGACCGCTCCTTCGTGCACGACATCGACGCCGACCCCGACAGCGCCGCCATCGCCATCGCCGTCATCACGCTGGCGCACAGCCTGAAGCTCAACGTGGTGGCAGAAGGAGTGGAAACAACCCAGCAGCTCGACTTCCTCACCTCGCAGGGCTGCAACCAGATGCAGGGCCGCGTCTTCAGCGATCCGGTGCGGGCTGCCGAGGTCCCGGCCCTTCTGACCCGGCGGTATCTTTCACCCTCCGGACCGGCTTCCCGCCTCCCTGCCCCGCGCGTTCCTCAACTGTCGTAAAGCGGGGCTTCCCCAGGCGGGCGTGTCTTCCACCGGCGGTGAATCCACAGCCATTGGTCCGGGTAGCGGCGAATGATCTGCTCGAGTGCGCTATGCATGTTCTGGGTATTGATGCGCACATCAGCCTCGGCGTCGCCCGAGCGCGCCATCTCCACGGGTGGCCAGAAGCGTAGGACGTAGCGCTGCTCGCTTGCCTCCCAAAGCGCGAAGCCAGGGATCACCGGCGCGCCGGTGTGCAAGGCAATCTTGGTCAAGCCGGTCGAGGCGCAAGCCTTGCGGCCGAAGAAATCCACGAACACGCCGTTCTCCGGCGACGCGTTCTGGTCGATCAGCATCCCTACCGCGTGGTTGGCCGCCAGCGCCTCCAGTATCCGCCGCGGCGAATCGTTCTTGTCGATGATACGGTTGCCCGAGAGCGTGCGGTAGGATTCCACCACGCGGTCCAGGCGCGGGTTATCGAGCGGCCGCACCAGAATGTGCATGGGGTGGCCGTAGAGAGCGTGCGCCGCCGCGCTCAGCTCCCAATTGCCCAGGTGCGCCGTCAGGAACAGCACGCCCTTGCCCGCCGCCCGCGCCCGCTCGAAGTGATCCAGGCCGTCGTAGCGGATCCAGTCAGCGATGTTATCCCGGCTCAGCCGCGGAAAACGCGCGAACGACAGCAGCGACCGGGCCAGCGTCCGGTACACGCCCGCCACAATCGCCTCTCGCTCGCGCTCGCTTTGCTCGGGCAAAGCAAACGAAAGATTGCGCCGGGCGACGCGAGCCAGCCGCGGGCTCGCCCGCCGCAACAGCCACGCCAGCGTGCGCGACTCCAGGCGCGCCACCGGCAGCGGCAGCGTCTCGAGCGTCTTCAAGATCGGCCATGCCAGCGTCCACTCTGCCAGGTCCCGCGCCCCCCCGTGCTTCGACATGCTCCTCCACACTATAACCGGGAATGTGAGCCGGCGCTCGGCGCCAAGCCCTTGGGGCCGATGCCGGCGGCGGAGGTGCACCCCGGAAACGCTTGCAGGTGCGGGATGGTGGAGGCAGGACCACGGAGCCGGGCGAGGATGCGTCGAGAGGCGTGAGAATGTCCGGCGTAGATGGAGGCCGCGTTCAGTTCCCTGGCTCTTGACGGCTTCTGGCAGCGCCCTGCGCGCGATCTGCATCCGTGTTTAGCCGACCGTACCGCGCTCCGGCGAGGGTCCGCGAAACACGCTTCACAAACGCTGTCGGTTGATTCCGCTTGGCCCAGTCTCTCATAACTTTAGGCCAAGGGTTTTCTGAATGTATTGGGCGCTCACACGTGCAGCTTCCTTTGGCGGCTGGCCCGGCGAAGAATCGAGCTGCACTACCATCCAGCCTCTCCAGCCGATTTTGTCCAAGTGCGCTTTCAGCGCCACGAAATCGACTCCACCGTGGCCCAGCGGAAAGAACGGCGGATCCTTCTGCATGTCAGGATGATCTACGCGCCCTTTGGCTCCGCCCAGCCACTCCTTCTTCGTGTCTTTGAGATGGTACTCGAGAACCCGGTGACCCAGCGTGCGCGCCAGCTCGACTGGATCGATTCCCGCCATGTTGATGTGGCCGGTGTCCAGTACAAACATGATGTGCTTTGGATCGGTGTTCGCCATAATGTAGTCGATCTCACGGCGATTCTCGAACTGGCTCCACATATGAGCGTGAACACCGAACTTCAGACCTTCCTCGTTGATACGCCGACCAAGATCGTTCAGAACCGCGGCCATGTGCTTCAAATCCTCGTCGGTAGTGCCGGTGGGCCGCCGCCCTCCCGTGTTGATCTTCAAGTGTTTACACCCGAGTCTCTTGATGAACCGAACCAATCGCAGGTGCTCCTCGATGATTTTGTCGTGCCGGGCCGGGTCTTCGAAGTGTGTTTCCATGGGACTGCCGTTGGAAATCGTGGCGAAGTGGACGCCGAGGCCGTCCATTCTCTTCTGCAGCTGTTCCGGCTTGTCCCCGTTATAATATTCGAGGAAGGAACCGATGAAGGCTTCTACGTAACGGTAGCCAACTTCGTGAATCTCTCGAAAAGCGAGCCAGATATCCTTGGACCATGCCGTGCC
>DASQHK010000447.1:0-2556 GCA_035632135.1 Bryobacterales bacterium | reverse complement strand
CGACGGCTGGCTGGATATTGTCAAGACCAACTTCAGCGACGACACGCCGACGCTCTACCGCAACGACAAGGACCAGAGCTTCACCGACGTGACCTACCGCGCCGGCCTCGGCGTGAACAACCGTTTCCTCGGCTGGGGCGTGGGTTTCCTCGACGTCGACAACGACGGCTGGAAAGACATCTTCATGGTCAACGGCCATGTATATCCGGCGATCGACAAGCTGCATTTGGGCAGCCCCTATCGCCAGGAAAAGAACGTCTACTGGAACCTGCGCAACGGCGCCTTCCTCGATATCTCGAGCCGCGCCGGCCCGGCGATTGCCGAGAAACGGGTCGCGCGCGGAGCAGCCTTCGGCGATCTCAACAACGACGGCGCCGTCGAAGTAGTCATCAACAATATGGATGACGCGCCAAGCCTGCTCGTCAACCGCGGCGAAAAGAAAAACTGGCTGCGCATCAGGACGCGCGGAACCAAATCGAACCGCGACGGAATCGGCGCGCGCGTCACTGTCGCCGCCGGCAGCCTGCGCTTGATCGACGAGGTGCGCAGCGGCGGCAGCTTCATCTCCAGCAATGACCTGCGGCTGCACTATGGCCTCGGCGACGCGCAGCGCGCCGATGAGATCCGCGTGCGCTGGCCAAGCGGCCTCGAAGAAATCTTCCCCGGCGCGGAGGCCAACCGCGAGGTGCTGCTCGAAGAGGGCAAGGGAAAGCCCGCCGCCGCGCCCCGCGCCCCCTCCGCCAAGACTGCCGCCTCCATCCAATAACAACGACTATGCCCACTGGTTCTGAACTTTTTGTTTCCACTCTCCAGCACTTCGGCGTCACGCATCTGTTCACCCTGGTCGGCGACCACCTCAACGACGTGCTGCGGGTGGCCGATCGCGAGGGCCTGCGCCTCATCGACGTGCGGCACGAGTCGGCGGCCACGCACATGGCCGACGGCTGGGCTCGGTTCACCCGCCAGCCCGGCGTGTCGCTAGTCACCGGCGGCCCCGGCCACACCAATTCCATTACCGGCATCGCCACCGGCTTCGCCACCTGCAGCCCCATGGTCACCATCAGCGGCATGCGGCACTCCAAGATGGGCAATCGCAACGCCTTCCAGGAGCTCGATCAATTGAGCCTGATGAGCGGTGTGACCAAGTGGGCCGCCGCGCCGCCCGATGCCGCGCAGTTACCGTTTTATTTGCAGCGGGCGTTCGCCGAAGCGATCACCGGCCGCCCCGGCCCCGTGCACCTGAGCGTGCCGTTCGATTTATTTTCGGCGGAGGTGGCGAGCGCGCCGCCGCTGCCGGCCGTTCCAACGGCTCCGCGGCCGGCCCCCGAGTCAAGCGACGTCGACCGCCTGCTCGAGCTGCTCTCCAAGGCCGAGCGGCCCGTGGTCATCGCCGGCAGCGGCGTGTGGTGGTCCGGCGCTTGCGCCGAACTCGAGCGGTTCATCCAGCGAACCCTGCTCCCCGTTTACACCATTTGCCTGGCCCGCGGCGCGGTTTCCGACCTCGATCCGTCTTGCTTCGGCTACGCCGATCCAGCGCTCAACCGCGCGGCTCAGAAAGCGTTTCGCGAAGCCGACCTCTTCCTGATCCTCGGCAAGCGGATCGACTACCGCCTCGCGCTCGGCGGCCCGCGCCTGCTGAATCCGCAAGCCAAGGTCGTGCAAGTGGACATCCACCCCTCCGAGCTGGGCCTGAACCGGCGACTCGAGCTGGGGATCTGCGCCGACATCCAGGCTACGCTCAAGGCCGCGCTCCAGCAGCTTGACAGCTCCAACATCCCCGAGCGCCGGCCATGGCGCGAGCACCTGCGGGACCTGGACTCGGCCTGGAGGGAAGAACTCGCCAAAGCGGCGAACGACGATGCATCGCCCATCCATCCGGCGCGATTCTTTACTGAGATTTCGAGCCTGGTTCCCGAGGACGCCATCCTGTGCTGGGACGGCGGCGACTTCGTGCATTGGGGCCGGGCGTTGCTGCGCGCCCGCCGCCCGATGCATTGGCTGCGCCTCGGCCCGCTTGCCACGCTCGGCGCCTGCCTGCCCATCGGCCTGGTCGCGAAGATCGTCCATCCCGGCCAGCCTTCCATCGTCATCGCCGGCGATGGCTCGGTGGGCTTCTACATGGCCGAGTTCGACACCGCCGTGCGCCACAATCTGCCGGTGGTGATCGTGGTCGGCAACGACGGCTGCTGGGGCATCGAAAAACAGTTTCAGCTCGGCGCTTTCGGCGGCGACAAGACCATCGCCTGCGACCTGCGCCGCACGCGCTACGACCTGGTGATGAAGGCTTTCGGCGGCGAGGGCGAGCACGTCGAGCGCGCCGACCAGATCCGTCCCGCTTTCGAGCGCGCGCTCGCCTCCGGCCGGCCCTACTGCCTCAACGTCGAGATCCGCAGCGCCCGCTCCCCGTTCGCGCAGTACCAGCTCGAAGGGAAGAAGTGACGCGGCGCCGCAAGCCATCGGAAGCAACTACGGGTCAGGCTGCATCTCAACAATATGGGCGCGAAGCCAGCCCGTGAAGGTAGCGCGTTCCAATTTGCCCGCTGCCAGCTTCAGCAT
>DASQHK010000446.1:0-7327 GCA_035632135.1 Bryobacterales bacterium | reverse complement strand
GGTCACGGGCACGGTGCTGGACCAGTCGGGCGCAGTGATCGGCGGCGCGCATGTGACCTTGACCGGCGTTGAGACGGGCGTCAAGCTCTCCACGGAGAGCAACGGGGCCGGCGTCTATCGCTTCGACGCCGTGGACCTCGGGGTTTACGACCTCCAGGTCGCGCAGCCAGGATTTCGAACCTATCTCGCCAACGGAATCAAGGTAGAGGCGAATCGCGCCACCACCGTCGATCCGCGCCTCGAAGTGGGCGGCACCGAAACCAGAATCGAAGTGAGCGCGGAAGCGAGCGAGATCCTGACCAAGGACGGCCCGCTGCGGGGCGGCAACTTCCAGCCGCGCGAGGTGCGCGATTTGCCCTTGACCGGCCAGAATCCGCTCTCGCTCACGCGAACATTGCCCGGCGCCACGGACGCGGCGGGCAGCAGCATTAATGCCGGCCTCATCAATGCCGGCGCGTCGTTCTCGGTCAACGGCCAGCGCCCGCGCGGAAATAACTACATGCTGGACGGGACTGATAACAACGACATCTGGCTAACCGGCCAGGAACAGGTATTCACCATTGCCGATGCAATCGAGGAAATCTCCGTGCAAACGGGCAACTTCGGCGTGGAATTCGGACGCGCGGGCGGCGGCGTATTCAATGTCGTGACCAAATCCGGCACCAACGATCTGCACGGCACGCTTCTATGGCGCTACCAGTCGCAGCGATTCAATTCGGTTTCGAACCTGGACAAGCTGAATGGATTCAAACAAGCCGTCTTCCTCGACAACATCTTCGGTTTCACGGCTGGCGGCCCGGTTCGCAAGAACAAGACCTTCTTCTTTGCCGGATACCAAGAGGAAAAGCGCCACTCCGCCGCCAACAATGCCATGCAGATTCCCACCGCAGACGCAGTGACACGTTTGCAGGCGCTTTTCCCCAACAACCCGAGGCTCGATCTGTACCTCGGCGGCCTGGGCAATCTGCGCGGCACCGGGGCGCCCTTCAATGTGGCGCTGGGCGCAAACCCGCTGACCGGCGTCGACCGGGGATCGGTGCAGTTTGCCACGGGGTCGTATGTGCTGCCATCGATTAACGACGGCCCGCAATGGCTGGGGCGAATCGATCATTACCAATCGGACGCGCATCGTCTCTCCTTGCGCTTTAGCTACGACTCGCGACTTTTCTTACCTTGCCCCTGTGGAAATGGCGGCCGCGTCAGCTTTCCTGGTTACGTCAATGATACGGAATTCAGCCACTATAACGTCATTTTTACCGACAGCTACACGTTTAGTCCCAACTACACCAATGAATTTCGCTTCTCCTACGAGAGGCCAGACGCTGAGCTTATATTGACTTGGCCGGGCTCGGTTCCATCGGCCTTTACCTTACCGGGAATCACGATTACCAATGCCGCCGCGCCCGGCTTGGTTAACCACAGCGAGTTTTACTATGGCAACAACTTCCTGTTTCAGGAGACGCAAACCAAACTGACGGGCGGCCACGCGTTCCGCTATGGTGTGGAATTCTTCCGGCAAAACATCACGGAGGCGGCGTCGGCTGCAACGCTGGGGAGGGTCGGATTCGTACCGTCTGTGGGCTATTCCGCTTTTGCCAACTTCCTGGACGACTTCAGCGGACCCTCAGCCTCGGTAGCCAGGGTTTTCGGCGCCACGCCGTTCCACCCGGACCAACTCCGCCAGTCTTATTTTTTTCAGGACAACTGGAAGGTAACGCCCACACTCGCGTTGACACTGGGGCTGCGCTACGAGAATTCCGCCCAGCCGGCGAACTCGTTGGCATACCCGGCGTTCCCCGGATTCGACCCATCCCAGTTTCTGGTGCGGCATGAAGTGCAGCGCGACAACCTGGACTTCGGGCCGGCGTTCGGCCTGGCGTGGTCCCCATCGGCGCGCTCCGGCTGGCTGGGGCGATTGTTCGGTGAAGGGAAAACGGTCTTCCGCGGAGGATACCAGATCAGCTACGACGCTTTCTTCACACAGTTGATGACGAGCGCGTCCATAGGGACGCCCAATGCGATCAACACCACAAACACCGCACCGAATACCGGCCGCGGCGCGGCCAATTGGCTCGAGCAACTGCCCACAACCGCTGCCGCTCCTCGCCTGACGGATGCACAAAACGCCCTCGACCCAAACTTGCGCAACCCCTATACCGAGCGCTGGTCTTTCGGGTTCCAGCGGCAATTGCCGCAAAGCATGCTTTTGGAGGTCTCCTATGTTGGTTCCGAAAGTCACAGGTTGCTCACCAATGCCGATTGGAATCCACGCCTGCTCACGGGCGCGCATCTTTATCCCAACTACGGGCAAGTCCTGGTAATCGACAATGAGGGAAACTCCTCCTATCACGCTCTCCAGGCGCGCGTGGACCGGCGGTTCAGCCACGGATTCCAACTAGCTGCGTCGTATACATGGTCGAAGGCCATCGACAGCACCAGCGACAGCAACGCCGCCAGCGACGCGCAGGCGCCCGCCGGCAAGGGTTTAACCTCCGTCCCGGCATCGCAGGGTGGGCTGAAGCTCGATCGCGGATTGAGCGACTATGACCGGGCGCACAGGCTAACCCTCGCGTACTTGTGGACGATTCCCGGGCCGCGATCGGGCTGGTGGAAATATGCTCTCGGCGGATGGTCTGTTGGCGGCATCACCACCTTTCAGTCCGGAACCCCGTTCACAGTCGGCAACGGGTTCGACCGGAACAATGACACATTTCTGGGAGACCGGCCCGACATCGGCAATCCCAACGCGCCGCTGAACACTCGCGCGATTCTTTTCCCGAAGTGCGCGACCGGCTATCAGAATCCTGACACCGGCTCCTGTGTGAGCCCGAGCAGCGTGCATTGGGTAGAGGGAACCGGCCTCCCCAATGCCGCCACGGTCGGCCGCAACACCCTTTTCACTAACGGCACGAGCAATTTCGACTTGAACCTGACCAAGGCGATTCCGGTGGGCGAGAAGCGGCGCTTGGAGCTGCGCTGGGAAGCCTTCAACGCCTTCAACCATCCGCAGTTCGTCCAGGTTCCGAAAATGGAGGTCTCTAGCACGCCGGCGGGGCAATTCTTGAATCGCAACTTTACCGATAGCGGCATTCGCAGCATGTGGGTGCAGGCGAAGGTGGTGTTCTAAGCGCAGGCCGCGGTGACCCAGCCGCAGTGGGCGGGGCGGGTGGCGAGGGGCCGGCTAGCGGTGCGGGCCCTCGTACAGAACTTCCGGGCCGCCGGCGCGAGCCGGACTCTCACCGGAACGGAACAGATGGTTGAGTGGTCCGCGGCCATTGCCGATGGGATAGGCGTGCGCGATGGCCTGCGTCACGTAGGCTTTGGCCAGCACGACGCTCTCCTTCACCGCCTTGCCGTTGAGCAGGTTGGCGAGAATGGCGGAAGAAAACGTGCAGCCTGTGCCGTGCGTGCTTTGCGATTCGATGCGGTTGCCGGCGAAGACCTCCACTTCCTGGCCTTCGTAATACACATCGGCGGGCTTTTCGAGGTGGCCGCCGGTGATCACCACGTGCTTCACGCCCTGCTCGTGGAGCAACTTGGCCGCGCCCTTCATGTCGTCGAGCGTCGCCACGGGGATGCCCAGCAGCCGGCCGGCTTCTTCGGCGTTCGGCGTCAGCACGAGCGCCAGCGGGAACAGCAGGCGCTTGAACAGATCGAGTTCGCCGTTCGAAATGAAGTCGGTCCCGCTCGAGGAGCGGAAGACCGGATCGATGACCACGGGCAGGTTCTTGTGCTGGGCCAGGCATTCGGCGACGCTTTCGAGATTCTTGCGGCTGCCCAGCAGGCCGATCTTGATCCCGGCGATGTCGATATCCTCGAACAGCACCTCGATTTGGAGCCGCAGCAGGCTGGTCTCGATGGGGGCGACCTTGCGAACTTCGCGCGTGTTCTGCGCGGTCATGGCGGCGATGGCTGCTACGCCGTAACATTCGTGAGCGGCGAAGGTCTTCAGATCGGCCAGCACGCCGGCACCGGCGGAGGGGTCAAAGCCGGCGATGCTCAAAGCCACGGGTTTCGAGGTCGCGTGAGCCATGTTAACCGCAAAGTATCACAGCCTGCCTCCCACTACAATAGGCCGGAGAGCATTGCTCGTAAAAATGTTTTGGACGCTCGCGGCAGAGCCCCGGTTACCGCCGATGCCAAGTTTGGCGGCCGCCGCGCCGGCTACAGACCCGGCAGCGGCAGCGGCCGGCTGAGCCGCGCCAGGTGGATGAACCCTTCGGCGGCCGCCACACCCGACTCGCGGCCGCGAAACTCCTCCATCACCTGGTGATGCCGCTGGTAGATGCCGCGCCCGTTCTGGCTCTCGTGCGCGAACAGCGCGGCCTTCTTTTTTTCGCGCGTGGCGGTTATGTCGACGTAATCGGTGGGATGGAAATTCAGCGTCTCGCCGCCGAGATCGACTTCCATGAAGTAAAGCTGGAAGCGGCGCTGGGCGTTGGACTCCGCGCGCCAGGCGCGCAGCGCCAGCAGGCTCGCGATTTGATGATCGGGGTGCGTGTCGAGGGGCCAGTGGGTGAACACGACGTCGGGCTCCTCGGCGCCCAGCAGCTTCACGAACGACTCGGAGCGGGCCGGATTGAGTTCGGTCGAGCCGTCGATCTGCCCGGCGAAGACAGCCTTGGCTCCAAGGATCTTGCAGGCCGCCTCGGCTTCGGCGGTGCGAATGGCTGCGGCCTCCTCGTGAGACCTGCCGCGAATGCCGGCCTCGCCGCGCGTCAGATAAATGATGGTCACGCGGTGGCCGAGCTCGGCGTAGCGGGCGAGCGTGCCGCCGCAGCCCGATTCCGGATCGTCCGGGTGCGCGCCGACGCAGACGACTTTGAGCGGGCGGGGTGCCGGCGCTGCACCGGACGGGCTGTTCCCGGCCGCCGCCGCGCATAGCCTCGCCAGCGATCCGCCGAGAAAACCACGGCGCGACGGCCGGGCCGTCTTCAGTTGTTTGCTGTCCATGTTGCTATAGTAAGGCGCATGATTCGCACTTTTCTTCTGTTTCTCGCGGCTATTTCGCTGCTCGCCGCCCAGGAATGGCGCTACTACGCGGGCGACCCGGGCGGCAGCAAGTACTCGCCGCTCGAGCAGATCAACCGCGCCAACGTCACCAAGCTGCGAGTCGCCTGGACCTACCACACCGGCGACATCAGCGACGGCACGAAATATCCCACGCGCTCGGCGTTTGAGTCGACGCCGCTCGTGGCGGACGGGGTGATGTACGTGACGACGCCGTTCTGCCGACTCATCGCCCTCGATCCCGAGACCGGCAAAGAGATCTGGGCGTTCGATCCGCAGCTTGATCGGGACCGCACGTACAACCTGTTTGTCAATCGCGGCGCGGCGTATTGGACCGACGGGAAACAGAAGCGCCTGTTCCTCGGCACGCTCGACGGGCGGCTGTTCGCCGTCGATGCGGCGACGGGCAAGGCGGCGTCGAGCTTCGGCGAGGGCGGCGTGATCAACGCGCGGCTGGGCGTGGCCGACCAGTTTCCGCGCGCCAGCTACTCGCTCACCTCGCCCGTGACGATTTACAAAAACCTGGTGATCTTCGGCGCGGAAGCCGCCGACGGCGACCCGCAGAATCCGAGCGGCGACGTGCGGGCTCTCGATGCGCGCAGCGGCAAGCTCGTATGGCGCTTCCACGTGGTGCCCCACAAGGGCGAATTCGGCAACGACACTTGGACTGGCGATGCCTGGAAGGACCGCGGCGGCGTGAACCCGTGGTCGATTTTCAGCGTCGATGTGGAGCGCGGCATGGTCTTCGTGCCGCTCACCTCGCCTGCCTATGATTACTACGGCGGCGACCGGGCCGGGCAGAACCTGTTCGGCGATTGCATCCTGGCGCTCGACGCGGCCACCGGCAAGCGGCTGTGGCATTTCCAGACCATCCATCACGATTTGTGGGACTGGGACCTGCCGGCGCAGCCGAACCTGGTAACCGTGCACCGCGACGGGAAGGACATTCCCGCGGTGGCGCAAGTAACGAAGACGGGCTTCACTTTTATCCTCGACCGCCTCACCGGCCGGCCGCTGTTCGACGTGGAGGAGCGGCCCGTGCCGCAGAGCGAAGTGCCCGGCGAGCACACCTGGCCGACGCAGCCATTCCCGGTGAAGCCGCCGCCCTACGCGCGGCAGACGTTCCGCTTCGACGAGCTGACCGACGTGACGCCGGAATCGCGGGCGCAATGCCAGAAGCTTATTGAGGACGCGACCACTGGTCCGATGTTCCGGCCCGTCGGCCTGAAATTCACAGTGGTCTTTCCCGGCACCAACGGCGGGGCCAACTGGGGCGGCGCTTCATACGACCCGAACTCCGGCCTGCTGTTCGTCAACTCGATGGACGCCGGCTCGATCGTGCAGGCCATCCCGCGTCCCGGCGGCAAGCTGCCCTACCGCAACCGATCGCGCGCCGGCCGCTTCTGGGACTCCAAGCTTTACCCTTGCCAGAAACCGCCGTGGGGATTTCTGACCGCGATCGACCTCAGCAAGGGCGAGTTTCGCTGGCGCGTGGTGCTGGGTGTGGTGGATGAACTTGTCGCCCGCGGCCTGCCGCCCACGGGCACCTCGAACCTCGGCGGCTCTATCGTGACGGCCGGCGGGCTGATCTTTATCGGCGCGACCAACGACAGCCGCTTCCGGGCGTTCGACAAGGATACCGGCAAAGAACTTTGGGTGACCCGGCTTCCGGCCAGCGCGCACGCCACGCCGATGACGTTTCGCGGCAAGAACGGCAAGCAGTATGTGGTGATCGCCGCGGGCGGCGGCAACAAGTATCAGAACACGTTCAGCGATTCGCTGGTGGCGTTTGCGCTGCCGTAACGCTCGCGATATGGTTTCGCTCTTCGTTGGTCTCACCTGCGCCGTGTTGGCTCCTGCTTCGGTTCGGCAGCAGCCTATTCCCTTTAGCCACCGGCAACACTGTGCGCAGGTGGCTTGCAGCGTTTGCCACGCGACGGCGGCTACGGGCGAGCGGGCGGGCATGCCTTCAACTTCGGAGTGTATGCTCTGCCACAACAATCTAAAGAAGGACAGCAGCCCGATCCGCAAGCTGGTCGAATACGACAAGGAGAAGAAGCCGGTCCCGTGGGTGCGCGTTTATCTTCTGCCGGATTTCGTTTTCTTCAGCCATGCGAAGCATGCCGCGGCGAAGGTCGAGTGCGCGGCCTGCCACGGCCCGGTCGCACAGCGTAGCGTGCTGGCGGAGATTCACGTAAAGATGAAGACCTGCATCGACTGCCACCGCATGCGCGGCGCTTCCATCGAATGCAACCTGTGCCACGAGCTGGCGCAGTGAAGCGGGCCTGGTTCAGCGAAACAGCTCGTCGACGGGAAT
>DASQHK010000445.1:0-2036 GCA_035632135.1 Bryobacterales bacterium | reverse complement strand
CGCGCAGCACGTGGTACAAATGGTGAGCGTGCTCGCCTCGAACCACCGCGCGATCCTTCTGCGTTTTCTCGACAAAGAACCGCCTCCGCGCCACGGCTTGCCTCCTGCGACCGCGTTCCCCACAAAGATAGCAGCCGCGCTGGTCCTGCTGGCCGCGGCGCTGGCGGCCCAGATGCCGCAGAACCCTTCGCCGATGGCCGACCACACCCGCGCTCACCAGCGCATCGCGCAGGCCGAGGCGCCGGGCGAGCGCTACAAACTCTCGCTCGGAAACCTGCTGCTCGCCGGCGCGCGCGGACAAAAGCAGTCCAAGGCCACGCCGCTGATCCTTCACTTTCACGGCGCGCCGTGGCTGGCCGAGTGGGCGGCGACGCGCCGTTTGCATCGCTGCGCCGTGCTGACGGTGCAGCTCGGCGCTGGCTCGGCCGTCTACGCTCGCCCTTTTGCCGATCCCGCCCGCTTCGGGCAATTGCTCGACGAGGCCGCTCGTGCCCCAGGCCGCGCGGCGCCGCTCCAGTTTCATCCCATCGTGCTGACGTCGTTCAGCGCCGGCTACGGCGCCATCCGCGAAATCCTGAAGAACCACGCCAACTGGGACCGCCTCGACGCCGTTGTGTTGTGCGACGGCCTCCACACCGGCTACCTTCCCGAGGGCAAGCCCGGCCCGCTCGACGCCGCCGGCCTCGAGCCGTTCCTCGCCTTCGCCCGCGAAGCCGTCGCCGGCCGCAAGCAGATGCTCATCACCCACTCCGAGATTTTTCCCGGGACGTTCGCCAGCACCACCGAAACCGCCGACTGGCTGCTGGCGTCGCTCGGCCTGCGGCGCCGCCCGGTGGTCAAGTGGGGCGCGCTCGGCATGCAGCAATTGAGCGAAGTCCGCGCCGGCCGCTTCACCCTCCTGGGCTTCGCCGGCAACACCGCTCCCGACCACACCGACCATCTCCACGCGCTCGAGCGCTGGCTGCATATGATCCGGATGTAGGACGCTGCGCGCACCCCTGTGCTATCCTGAAAATCACGCCACACGGTGGGTGTAGCTCAGCTGGTAGAGCGCTGGATTGTGGTTCCAGTGGCCGTGGGTTCGAACCCCACCACCCACCCCAGGTTTACGCGAGGCTCTGCGCCCAAAACGTTTTGTTTGCGCGGCGGGCGCTGGTCCCGGCGCCGACAAGGACCGATCTCTTCCGATGATACAGCACCTCGACCGGCAGGCCGAAGCGCGGGCGGCAGGGTAAAGCTACGCGCCGTTCCGGAGCGGCCTGGATGGCGCGGGCGGCGGGCGGCCCGAACCATTTCGCGGTAGAATTGTTACAGAAGGAATGACCGCCGGCACCCCAACCGCGGACGTGGCCGGGCGCAACCGTCGCTCGGCGCGCCTGGCGCTGTTTCGGGCCTTTCTGGCCCTCGCCTATCTGGCCGCGGAGGCGTTTTTTTCTCCCGCCGGCCTGACCAAAACCGCCGCCGCCGTCACCGCCCTGTTCATTTTGTATAGCCTCGTGCTGCTGCTCGGCCACGCGCATCCCCTGGCTCGCAGCCACGGCCTGCTGATCCTGTTCCTGGATCTGGTGTTTCTGCTGTCGCTGGTTTTTGGGGGCAGCAGCACCGAGTCGGCCGGGGTAGCGGCCATTTTCTACGCCTTCCTGGTGCTGGAGAGCTGGTCGCTGCACGGGGCGCGGGAGGTCATCCTGCTGGCGACGGCGGTGAGCCTGGTGGTGCAAGGCGCGCGGGCCGGCGGGGAGACGGCCACGCTGGTAGTGACGGCCAATAGTGCTCTTTTCCTGCTGGTGGTCGGCGGCCTGCTGGCGTTCCTGTTTTCCGATCAGGAATACCTCGCCGAGAGGCGCATCCTGGCGCTCGGGCACCGGACCACCAGCGCGTCGGAGGCGGCTACGGTCGGCCTTATTCGGGAAGGACTCCAGGAGCTGGTGAGCTGGTTCCAGTGCTCCCATGCGCTGCTGGCCTTCTGGGACCAGCGCAACGAGCACTACTGCCTGTGCCGTTATCCGCCGCCGGACGACGGCGCCCGCACGGCCATG
>DASQHK010000444.1:0-3959 GCA_035632135.1 Bryobacterales bacterium | reverse complement strand
CAGCGTGGCTGCGGGAGCGCCCAGAATCTTCCCCGCCAGGTCCCACAGGGCCATCTCGATGCCGCTCACGGCACGCATGAGCGCATGCGCGGAGCCGTCGGTGCGCGTGGCCAGGCCGACGTAGATCGCGTCGATCTCGAGCGGGTCTTTCCCAATCACCGCCGGTTTCAGGGCCAGCACCTGTTCTTTCACGCCGACGCCCGGGCTGCCATAGGCCTCACCAATACCGTAGAGGCCGGCGTCGCTGTCCACCCTCACCAGCGTGTAGGTGCGCGGCCCCTGGAAAACCACGACTTTGACGTCGCGGATCTTCACCTTGCCCTTCTCGGCCGCGGCCAGCAGATGATAGCGGGAGAGAAGCGACGCGGCCGGCAAGGCGGCGAGCGAGGCGAGGAAACTCCGGCGGGAGCACGAGCGCATGACGTCCTTCCTTTCGGCCGGCGGGGAAGCCGGCCCTTGCTGATTGTACTCGCACCGCGCGCCGCGCGAACGGCGGCGCGGAAGGGTTTTCGCTCGGACCTGTTGCGGGCCTCGATCTAGAAACTGAGCCGCAGGCCGAGGCGGAACTGGCGCTGGTCGGTCTGGGCGCTGGTAATCGACATAAAGTTCCCCAGCGATGCGATCGAGCCATCAGCGTTGAGGCGCATGTTCGAGACGTTTGTGCTGGGGTTGTTGAAGTGCCCCGTGTTGGTGAAGTTATAGGACTCCGCGCGGAACTGGAGGGCGAACCGCTCGCTGATCGCGAAAGAGCGGAACAAGCTCAGGTTGGTGTTGACCACGCCGGGCCCGCGCAGGATGTTGCGGCCCGTGTCACCAAAGCGGACGCCGGTCACCGAGCGGAACGCCAGTGGATCGTAGTAAGGGGTATTGGGGCCGATGCCGTTGAGCTTCTTCACGCCGGGCAGAACCTGGTCGGCGGTCTGGGAGTTGCCCGGCGCGTTCAGGGAGGCGCCGGAAGCCGAAACCGTAAACGGCGTGCCGGAGTAAGCGCTGAAAGTGCCGTTCAACTGCCAGTTGCCGAGAATCCAGGCGGCGGGCCCGCGCTGCGCGAACATCTTGCCCTTGCCGAACGGCGCCTCGTACACCCACCCCACCTCGAAGTTGTCTGGAACATCGAAGCCCGAAAGCGCTCTGTTGCGATAAAGAACCGGTGCATAGTTCCAGGTCAGGCCGGTGCGGCCGTCGTCATCGGCCCAGTCGATGGCCTTGGAATGAGTATAGGCGCCTTTCACCAGCAGCCCGTTGGTGAGGCGGCGATTGATGGTGACCTGGAGGGAATGATAGTTCGAGCTGAGCCAGCCATCCTCCATCAGCGTGCCGGCCGTGCGCCCGAACGGGGCGTAAAGGGCGCGCCCGGCGGTGCCGCCTCCGGGGGGCGCCACGTTGAGTTCATGATCGACAAACTGGTGCGTCGTAGCAGTACCCACATAGCCGAGGGAGGCGACGAAGCTGCCCGGAAGCTGCCGCTCGACGACGAAGTTCCAGGACTGGATGTAGCCGCGGTGCAGCTCGCCGGCAAACGGGCTGCGGCTGATGAGAGCAACCGGCGGCACCGGGGCGGAGCCGGTGCGCAGGTCCGGGCCGGTGAACAGAGGAATCCCCTGGGCCAGCGTTCCGTACCCTACAAAGCTGTTGGGGCCCGGATACTCCTGCACGACCGTCAGCGGAAAAGGATCGCGGAAAACGCGCGACATGGGGAGAGGATCGTAGCTGATGCCGTAGCCGGCGCGGATCACCGTGCCCTTGCCCAGCCGGTAGGCGAGGCCGAGGCGCGGAGCGAACATGCGGTGGCTGACCGTGATCCCGGCATTTTCGGGATTGCCGCCGAGGCCGCCGATGACGATCTGGTTGGTCGCCAGGTCGTAGCGTCCGAGGCCGCTAGTGGCGCGGTGGACCAGCGGGTAAAACTCATAGCGGAGCCCGAGGTTCAGCGTCAGGTTGCGGGTCGCCTGCCAGCGGTCGCGGGCGTACCAGCCGAACTGCCACTCGCGCCCGGTGAGCGGAAAATACTGGAGGCTCTTGCCCACCGAGGAATCCAGGCCCAGCAGGGTCGCCGCCCAGGCGTTGAACTGGTTGGGAGAAGGGCCCCCGTTGAGCCCGGTGGTGGCCCCGTCGATGGTGATGAGGCCGCGCGGCCCGTCGGAACCCGCTTCCGGCTGCCACTGGTTGAGCTGGTAATGAATCATGTCGAAGCCGAAGCGGAACTCGTGGGAGCCGTGGTTCCAGGTCAGGTTATGGCTGGTGGTCCAGCTCTGGTCGTTGCGCCAGAAGGGCATCCAGTTGGCGGTCTGGCCGAGGCTGGTGTAGCCGGTGATGTTGAAGATCGGGAAACCGCTTTGCCGGATATCGGGGCCGTTAGTGCCGGGGATGCCGAGATTGAGCCCGATGTTCTGGCCATAGAAACTATCAGTACCATGCTGGCCCATGCGGGTGAAGCCGAAAACCTGGTCGAGCAGCAGGTTCGGGCTGAGCACGATGCTGTGGCCGATGGTGGGCATCTGCACGCGGGTGGGCGCGGTGCCGGGGCCGCCGTTGCAAAGGCCCGGCCCGCCGGCGGCACCCAGCCCGAAATCGCAATTCACCAGCGCCAGCATGATGCTGTACTTGAAGAAGAGGTGGTGATTAGCGGTGCGGTTCCAGTCGACCTTGGCGTCGAAATTGTTGCGGTTGAGCGCCTGAAGACCGGAGTTGAAATAGTTGGAGACGGAACCGCCAAGGTTGGGAGCGGGAATCAGATCCTGCAGCTTGAGGGCGATGGGGCTCTGGCGGCTGGCGGGAATCATGTTGCCCGCGAACGCCGTGCGGCCCTTGCCGCTCGCGTCGCCGGTCGTGGGGTCATAGATGTTGGTGCCGAACGAGCTGAAATCTCCGGCGCGCTGCGGCGCCGTGGGTACCGTGAAAAGGCTGGAATAATTCTGCCGCTCCCAGGTTCCTTCCCAGCTCCCGAAAAAGAACAGCTTGTTCTTGACGATGGGGCCGCCGAGCGTGCCGCCGTCAATGTTGTGGAGGCTGAAGGGCGTCTTGGCGCCGTAATAGAAGAAGTTGCGGGCCTGGAGTTTATTGTCGTCCCAGTAGGCAAAGGCGACGCCGTGCAACTGGTTCGTGCCGGACTTGGTGGTGACGGTGACGGCCGCGCCGCCGGCCATGCCCTGCTCGGCATCGAAGCTGTCGGTGGTGATGTTGACCACGTCGATGGTTTCCTCGGGCGGGACGTAGACGGTGTGATGCGGCAGCCACACGAACACATCGCCGGCGCCATCGACGCGGGTATTGTTGTTGTTGCGGTTGGTGCCGTTGACGTTGGTGGTGAGCGCGCGCTGCGGCGTGTCGGTCACCGAATTTTGGAACGCGGTGGGCGTGGCGCCCGGCACCAGGTTGAGCAGGCTCTGGTAGTTGCGGTAGTTCGGCAGCGGGAGATTGCTCATCTCCTTGGGGTTCAGCTCGGTGTGGACGTCGGATTTGTCCGTTTCCAGGATCGCGGCGGCGCTCGAAACGGTGACTTCCTGGGTCTCCGCGCCGACTTCGAGCTGCACATTTACGCGCGTGACCGTGTTGATGCTGGCGGCGACGCTGGTGCGGCTGAACGGGCGGAAGCCCGTCGCGGTGACCTTCACTTCGTAGGTAGCAGTAGGTAGGTTGGCGATGGAGTAGCGGCCTGCGGTGTCGGTGACGGCCTCCCGGCTCTCGCCGGTGGCGCTGTCGAGAACCGTGACATGGGCCCCGGGCACGACGGCTCCGCTCGGGTCGGTGACCGCCCCGACGATCGAGCCGTAAAGGACCTGGGCGGCGGACGGGCGCGGCAGCAGCAAAGAGAACGTGAAAGCGGCCGCCAGAACAATGATACGACGGTACATTAGGCAACCTCCATAAATGGCGTAGCGGGATCGAGCCGGCGCCGTGCAACTAACGGCAAACCAAAAACCCCTTTTATACCCGCGGGTCAAACGGTGTCAAGTAAG
>DASQHK010000443.1:0-8571 GCA_035632135.1 Bryobacterales bacterium | reverse complement strand
AAGCCCGCGGCGCCCGCGCCGACTACCTGCTGCTCGACACCTCCAAGCCCCTCGACACCGCGCTCAAGGAGTACCTCTCCTTCCGCCAGCGCCGCAGAATGTGAAAAATCCGGCGGCCTCTCGCCGAGGTGATCTGCCCCTTCCCCGAAGGATTGCCGGCGCCTTCCGCTTAGCTCTGCTTGGGAAGGGCGCCGCCAGCGCCAGGGGGCGCCAATAACGACGCAGTGCGACAACAATTCTGCTGCAAAAATTCTGCCGCACCAACGGGGCGCTAATGTACACTATGCACTTCTGGGAACCCAAAATGGAAATCCCCGCCTAGTTAGGAGCCATCCAATATGCGAAACATGGCAAGTGCTGTTATCCTCCCTTTGCTCACGGCCGGCTTTGCCGCTGCCCAGCCGGTGGTGATCACTGGAGGACCCGTCAACGCCGCCAGCTATGTGCTGGCCGGGCTGCCTAACGCGAGCATCGCACAAGGTTCCATGTTCATTGTGTTTGGCCAGAACATGGGGCCATCCCCGCTGCGCAGCGCGACTACCTTCCCGCTCCAGGCGAACTTGGCGGGGACCTCCATCCGCGCAACCGTAGGCGGCACGAACGTCAGCGCGATCATGCTCTACACCTCGGCCACGCAGGTGGCGGCCATCCTGCCATCGAGCACGCCGGTCGGCGACGGCACGCTGACCCTGACTTTCAGCGGCCAGACCAGCAACGCAGTCCCCATTCGCGTGGTGCGGAACAGCATCGGCATTTTCACGCGCAACTCGGGTGGCAGCGGCCCGGGAATCGTGCAGAACTTCAACTCCCAGACCGACACGCCGCTGAACACGCTGGTGAATGCCGTGCAGCCCGGCCAGGTCATGATCCTATGGGGCACCGGGCTGGGTCCGGTGAACGGCGACGAAGCCGCGGGGCCGCTGCCGGCGGCGGCGCCGAGCGGCGTGACGGTGGATGTTTTCGTCGGCGGCAAAGCAGCGAACGTCGTTGGATTCGGCCGCTCCGGCTGCTGCGCGGCCGTCGACCAGATCGCCTTTACGGTCCCGGCGGGCGTGCAAGGCTGTTACGTCTCGGTGGCGGCCCGAGCGGGCGGCGTGATTAGCAACTTCGCCACCATCGCGGTGACCTCGAGCGGGAAGATCTGCTCCGACCCCACCGGATTCTCGGTCGCGGATTTGCAGAAGGTGCAAAGCGGCGGGACGCTGACCGTGGCGGATATTGGGATCGATCGGATTCACCCCAAGCTTTCGCTTCCGGGGCTGGGAACCGTCGAGGCGAACGTGGACTTGGCAAGCGGGCGTTTCCAGAGCTACTTCAGCTCGCTGGACGTGCTGGCCTCGACCAGGGGCAGCTTGGGCGGCCTGGAGGGCCTCCCTTCTTTGGGCTCGTGCGTTGTCTACCCCTTCAGCTACCAGGACTTCTTCAGTTCCATCGCGCCGGGCAGCCCCGATCCGGTCAACAAGCGTGGCGTGGACGCCGGCGCAACGCTCAACTTCACAGGGCCCAACGGCATGCAGCAGCTCCCGAGGCAAGACAACGGCGCCCCGGGGCAGCCGGATTACAGATACCGGGTGAAAGGGGATGTGATCGGCGGCGGCATTCCCAACGTCACGCCTGTCCTCCCGGACTTCCTGGTGCCGGGCAGCTTCACGGTAGACAACGGCTCGGGCGGCGCTCAAATAGGGGCCTTCCGCGCCACGCTCACAATCCCCAGCAGCCAGCCGGTCTGGACCAATCAGGATGCTTTAAGTAACATCCCGCGGTCGCAAGATCTGACGGTCACCTGGAGCGGGGGCGCCTCAGGCGGGCTTGTGGCTGTCTTCGGCACCTCCGCCGATCCCAAAACGGGAGCAGGGGCGAGTTTTGAATGTACGGCGCCAGCCGACGCCGGAACCGTCACCGTGCCTGCGTGGGTGCTTTCAGCCCTTCCGGTGAGCGGAACCGACCCAACCGTAGGGGTGCCGGTGGGCATCCTCTCGTTGGCCACGACGCTCTCGCAGCCAGCCCGCTTTCAGGCCACCGGGATCGACGTCGGCTTCTTCAACTGGGGCGCGCTGCAGACCAAGAACGTGATCTTCCAATAGCGTGCCGCTTCGCACCGTGAACTGCACACGTGAAGCCGATTCCGAGCCGCGCGCGTTAAGCAAGCGGTATTCAGACTTTCTCAGCAGCCTGAATCCTGGTTGAAACGCCCCCCGCGCCCGCCGCGTCCCAATCAGTGCAGCGGCACGGCTCAAACGTGCCGTCCATGGAATGACCTCCCGGACCGATTTGGCCGTAAGCGCGTTCTCCAGAAACAAAGGAGATTTTAGGCGTGAGACACATTTGCAGCTACCTTCCCTTGTATTCCCTGTTGCTTTTCTGCATCCCGGCCGCCAGAGCGCAGAGTTCGCTCGACGTTAACATCGGCTTCGGCTCTGCCCATGTCAAGTCATCTGGAGCCGGCATCGAAAATGCCTCCTCCCCTAACGCTTTCGGCTCCTGCGCGCTCTCGTCGGGGGACTCCTTTTGCCAGGCGACCCCCAGCCTGGGCGGGTTCTTCATGGGCTTGGGAGGCGACGTGATGCTCCAGCAGCATTACGGTTTTGGAGCCGAAGTTCAGCTCCAACCCGCCAAGAGCGACTACGGCCCGTTGCAGTACCGGCAAATCTTCTACGATTTCAACGGCATTTACGCGCCGGTCAATGAGAAGCGTGTCATGCTCCAGCTCCAGGGTGGTATTGGCGGCGCCAGAACGAGCTTCTCCTTCACACAGAGTTCTTGCGTCGGGACCGCCGTTTGCACAACCCAAAACCTGCCCGTGGGAAATTCGAGCCATTTCCAGATCCACGCCGGGGTCGGCGTCCAGATTCTCGTGACGGAACATTTGTTCATCCGCCCCCAGTTCGACCTGCACTACGTGCCCAACTTCACCGCGCAGTTCGGCAGCAATGCCGTGCCCGAGGGCATGATCTGGGTGGGCTACAACTGGGGCTCGAAATAATCAGCGGCGGCCGCCCTGCGTCGGCCGGCTCCGCGCTCCTGTCGGACGCTATACTGTTAGCTGATCCGCCATGTCGCTCCTGTCTCCCTGGTTTTTATTAGCCGGCCTGGCTGCCCTCGTCCTGCCGCTCTGGCTGCATCTGCTCGAGCGCCAGAACCCCATCCGCGTCCCTTTCAGCTCGCTGATGTTTTTCTCCAAGCACACCGAGCGCTCCATCCGCCGCCGCCACCTGAAGTATCTGGCGCTGCTGGCCGCGCGCCTGGCCCTGCTCGCCCTGCTCGCTGTGCTCTTCGCCCGCCCCGTCTTCCGTCATTCCGTCGCCGCTTCCCTCGAGCGCCCGCGCTCCCGCCTCATCGCCGTCGACACTTCCTTCAGCATGAGCTACGGCGATCGCTGGAAGCAGGCGCAATCCGAGGCTCTCTCGCTCGTCAGCCAGGTCCGCTCCAGCGACCGCGTCCAGGTCGTCGCCTTCGGCCCCGGCGTGCGCATCATGAACGATCCCACCGACGATCGCGCCGTCCTGCGCAGCTCCGTCACCTCGCTCAAGCCCACCATGTCCCGCAACTCCTACGGCGAACTCGGCCAGTCCCTCCGCGCCCTGGCCCAAAACGCGGCCGCCACGCCCGGCGCCGGCCTCGCCGAGGTCCACGTCATCTCCGACTTCCAGCAATCCGCCATGCCCGGCCGCTTCGCCGACCTGAGCCTGCCGGCCAGCGCCTCGCTGGTCACCCACAGCGTCGGCTCCGCCGGCAGCCGCAACTGGTGCGTCGAGAGCGTCAAGGGCGACACGCGCCTATTCCAGGACGCCAAGCCCCGCATCGAGGTCACCGTCGCCGGCTTCGACACTCCCGCCGCCACGCGCCGCGTCTGGCTCACCGTCAATGGCCGCCAGGTTGCCACCAAGACCGTGACGGTCCCCGAGTCCGGCCGCGCCACCGTCGAGTTCTCCGGCTTCGAAGTCCCTTACGGCCAGAGCCGCGGCGAAGCCCACATCGACTCCGCCGATTCCCTCCCCGGCGACGACGTCCGCCTCATCTCTTTCCAGCGCTCCGACCCTTCGCCCATCCTGTTCCTCCACGAGCCCAGCAAAACCCGCGAGCTGCTCTACTACCGCACCGCCCTCGAGGCCTCCGGCCAATCGATGTTCACCATCCAGCCCGCCACGCCCGTCGAGGCCGGCTCGCTGCCGCTCGAAAAGTTTGCCTTCGTCATCCTTTGCGACGTCCCGCGCCTGCCCGCGGCGCTCGAGCAGCGCATCAAGTCTTTCGTCCAGGCCGGCGGCGCCGCCCTGCTGGTCCTGGGACCATCGGTTGCTCTTGAAGGCTCCGCGCCGCTCCTCACCGGCCGCGTCGCCGACGCTCACTACACCCCGCGCGAGGGCGAGCGCTTCCGGCAGGTCACTCAAGCCGACCCCCAGCATCCCGCGCTGCACGACAGCAAAGCCTTTGCCGGCGTCAAGTTTTTCCGCTATGTGCGCTTCGATACCGCCGCGCCGCCCTCCGGCCCCGCCGTCGCCGTCCTCGCCCGCCTGGCCGACGGCTCGCCGCTCCTCGCCGAAGAAACCCTCGGCGCCGGCCGCCTGCTCGTTCTCTCCTCCTCGCTCGATAACATCTGGAACGACCTCCCGGTCAGCCCGCTGTTCGTTCCCTTCGTTCTGGAATCCTCGCGATATCTCTCGGGTGTCGAGGAGATCCTGATGCAGGCAACCATCGATTCCATGCTCGAGCTTGAAAAGCGCCGCGATCCGCGCGCCGCCGTGGAGGTCATTGATCCCGCCGGCCATCGCGCCCTCACCCTCGCCGCCGCCGTCACCAGCCGCGAGCTGCCTCTCACCAGCATCGGCTTCTGGGAAGTTCATCGCGCCGGCAAACTCGAGCTGGTCGCCGTCAACCCCGATCCGCGCGAGAGCGATCTGCGCCCCATCCCGAATGACGTTCTCGCCATGTGGAAGTCCACCGGCCGCCCCGAAGCCGGCGCCGCCTCCGGAGCCGCGCCTCGCGCCGCCGCGCAGACCGGTTCCACCGACATCTGGCGCGCGATTTTGATCGTGGTCCTGCTGGCCGCAGTGCTAGAATCAATACTGGGTAATTTGCATCTGGGGTTACGCGGAGAGGTAGGGTCCCCATGAGTTCCTTCGCCGCTCTCGAGCAGTATCTGCACGAAGTCAAGAAGCGCTGGCAGTTTCTCGTCACCACGCGCGGCCTGGGCGTGGCGGCGGCCGCGGCTTTGCTCCTCACGCTCATCTGCGTGCCCGTCGCCAATCACTTCGCCTTCGCCCTATGGAGCGTCATCAGCGGCCGCATGGTGCTCTACGGCGCTGTCGCCGCCATCATCATTCTGCTGCTGGTCCGCCCGCTGCGTGACGCCCGCCGCCGCTCGAGCAACGCCGCCTGGGTCCGCCAGCTTGGCGAGCGCTTTCCCGCCTTCGGCGAGCGCATCGAGACCTTCGTCGACCAAAACGCTCCCGACCGCGGGAACCCCATCGTCGATCTGCTCGCCGAAGACACGCTCAAGCTGGCCGCCGAAGCCCCGCCTTCCCACATCACCCCCTCCGCCGCCATCTGGAGTTTTGCCGGCGTGGCTCTGGCCGCCCTGGCCGTCCTGATCTGGCTCGGCGTCGCCGGCCCCGGCTGGCTCGGCTACGGCACTTCCCGCATATGGGCCGGCTGGCTCCGCCCCACGGTTTCCAACCTCTATCAAATCGTCGTCCAGCCCGGCTCCACCACCGTCCGCCGCAAGGCCGAGCTGCTCATCAGCGCCCGCACCATCGGCTTCTATTCCCCCAACGCCCGTTTGTATGCCAAGTATGCCTCGAGCGCCCGCTGGGAAGAGGCCCCCATGCAGCGCCGCCCCGACGACACCGGCTTCGACTTCCTCTTCTCCGCCGTCGAGGAGCCTCTGCACTACTACATAGCCGCCGGCGGCGTCAAAAGCCCCGAGTATGAAGTCCGCGTCGTCGAGATGCCGAACCTCAAGAAAGTCCGGCTCACCTATCACTACCCCTCCTGGACCGGCCTCTCCGCCTCGACCGAAGATCCCGGCGGCGATATCCGCGCCGTCGCCGGCACCGAAGTCGACGTCGAAGTCCAGACCGATCGCCCGCTCCCCCAGGGCGTCCTCCGCCTCGACAGCGACGCCAGCCTCCCGCTCAACTCCGACGGCAACTCCAGCCGCGGCCGCCTCACCGTCCAGAAAGACGGCCGCTATTTCGTCGCCGCCATGTATAACGGCGAGGTAGTGCGCTTGAGCGACGACTTCTTCATCGAGGCCGTGCCCGATCAGCCGCCCATCATCAAGCTCTCCAAGCCCGGCCGCGACCTCGACGCCACCTCCATCGAAGAGGTCAGCGCCCAGATCGAAGCCGAAGACGACTTCGGCCTCAAGGGCTTCGAGCTGCGCTACTCCGTCAACGGCGGCCCGGAAAAAACGGTCGCCTTCCCCGCCGGCCAGAAGAAGTCGGAAGCCAGCCACACCTTCTTCCTCGAGAACTTCGGCCTGGTCCCCGGCGACGTCGTCACCTACTACGCCGTGGCGCGCGACGCCAAGGTCGATACCCGCAGCGACATGTACTTCGTCCGCGTGCAGCCCTTCGAGCGCGAGTATTACCAGTCGCAGCAGATGGGCGGCGGCGGGGGCGGCGGCGGTGAAGACGAAGCCTCGCAGATTCCGCGCCGCCAGCAGGAAATCATCATCGCCACCTGGAACCTCGCCCGCGACCGCAAGCTCGACAAGCAGAAAGCGGCTGACGACGCCAAGGCCCTCTCCAGCATTCAATCCAAGCTCCGCGACCAGACCCAGTCCCTCGCCGACCGCATGAAAAAGCGCCAGCTTGCCGGCGTCAACAAGGACTTCCAGGCCTTCGTCGAAAACATGGAGAAGGCCGCCTCCCAAATGGATCCCGCCGCCGACAAGCTCAGAAATCAGAAGTGGCAGGACGCCGTCCCGCCCGAGGAGAAAGCGCTGCAATACCTGCTCCGCGCCGAGTCCATCTTCCGCCAGATTCAGGTGACCTTCGGCAACCAGGGCGGCGGCGGTGGCGGCGGCATGGGCCGCGACCTCGCCGAGATGTTCAACCTCGAACTCGACACCGAAAAGAATCAGTACGAAACCGGCGCGCAGTCCTCCGCGCAGGAGCGCGACCGCGAACTCGATCAGGCGCTCGAAAAGCTCCGCGAACTCGCCCGCCGCCAGGAACAGTTAGCCGACCAGCAGCGCAACCAGCAGATCCCCGACTTCGACCGCCGCTGGCAGCAGGAAATGCTCCGCCGCGAAGCCGAGGAACTCTCTCGCCAGATCCAGCAGCTTCAGCAGCAACAACAGCGCGCCAGCCAGCTCTCGCGCAATCAGCAAGGCTCGCAAAGCTCCCAGGGCTCCCAAAGTTCTCAAAGCTCGCAAGGCTCCCAAGGCTCGCAGGGCGGCCAGCAGCAGCAGGCCACCCTCCAGCGCACCCTCGAGAACCTGCAGCAGGCCATGCGTGACATGCAGCAGGCCGCCGGCCAGCCCTCCGGCGCGCAGCAGCCCGGAGCTTCCTCCGAAGCCGAGCGCCGCGCCGCCCAGGAGCGCGCCCAGCAGCGCCTCCAGGAAGCCGGAGACCTCCTCGCCGGCCAGCGTCGCCAGCAGGCCGGCCAGGAACTGGAAGACCTCGAGCGCCGCGCCGCCGAACTCGCTTCCCGCCAGGAAGCCAGCGCCGGCAAGCTGCGCAGCGAGTTGCAAAAGGCCATGGAAGACCAGCAGCGCGGTGGGCGCGGCATGCCCCGCGGCTTCGCCGGTCCCTCGCCCCAGGAAGCGCAGAACATGGCGCGCGAAAAAGAGCAGATGATCGGCCAGGTGAAGTCTCTCGAAAAGCGGATGCAGGACGCCGCGCGCAGCATGGCCGAAACCCAGCCCGATCCCGCGCATCGCCTCCGCCAGGCCCTCAGCGAGATGCAGCAGGCCGAGCTTCCCACCAAGCTCCAGATGAACGCCGAAATGCTGAAGCGCGGCATGGGCCTCTACGCCGCGCAGCGCGAGGGGACCATCACGCAGGCTCTCAACGATGTGCGCGACGGAATCAAGGAAGCGCGCCAGCTCGCGCAAGCCGGCCAGCAAAGCCCCGACAAAGGCTTAGAGCGCGCGCTCTCCCGCGTCGAGCAGCTTCGCCAAAGGCTCGAGCAGGCCATGGCCGCGCAGCAAGGCAAGCCCGGCGGCCAGCAAGGTCAGCAAGGACAAAAAGGCCAGCAGCAGGCGCAGGCCGGCCAGCAGGGCCAAGGTCAGCAGGGGCAAGGCCAGCAGGGCCAAGGTCAGCAGGGCCAAGGTCAGCAGGGGCAGGGCCAGCAGCAAGGCCAGGGGCAGCAAGGTCAGTCCGGCCAGCAAGGTGGCCAGCAAGCCGCTGGTGGACCTCTCGGCGGCGGCTCGCCCGCTTTCGGCGGCTCCGCCGGCGCTTGGCGCAACTGGGGTGACGGCTCCAATCGCGGCTGGCAACCCTACTGGCCCAACGGCCGCGGCCCCGTGCCTCACCCGCTCTCCCCCGAGGAGCTGAATCAGCTCGCCCGCGAAGGCTACGCCGATCTCACCGAGATCGAGCGCGCGCTCGGCCGCGACGATCCCGC
>DASQHK010000442.1:0-12163 GCA_035632135.1 Bryobacterales bacterium | reverse complement strand
TCGAACGTCCCCAGGGAGCCGTTGGCGAACTCGGCGAGGAACATGCAGGCATCATCAATATGCACAGGCTGGCGCTTGCCGGTTTCGACGTGCTGGCGCTCTTTGATGAACGTCTCGGTTCGGGCGGTGACGCGGGTGATGGGGCCGTTGAGCCACATGGCGGTGTCGATGGAGTGGGCGAGCAGGTCGCCGGTGACGCCCGAGCCGGCCACCGCCGCGTCGAGGCGCCACAGGGCGGCGCCGCCCTGGGGAACGTCTTCGGAGATGGTCCAGTCCTGTAAATAGGTTGCGCGATAGTGGAAGGGGCGGCCGATGCGGCCCTCTCCAACGAGCTGGCGGGCGAGGGCGATCGACGGCACGCGGCGGTAGTTGAACCACACCATGTTGGGCACGCCGGCCTTCTCGACGGCCTTCACCATTTTCGCGGCTTCGGCGGCGTTCATGGCGAGGGGCTTCTCGCAGAGCACCATCTTGCCGGCCTTGGCAGCCGCGAGCGCGATGTCGAGATGGGTGTTGTTGGGCGAGCAGATGTCCACCAGGTCGATGTCCTTCGCCGCGACCAGCTTGCGCCAGTCGGACTCGACGCGCTCGTAGCCCCAGTTGGCGGCGAAGGCCTTGGCCTTTTCGGTGTTGCGCGCGGCGACCGCCTTGAGAACGGGCCGGTGCTGGACGGGGAAAAAGTCGTTGAGGCGCTTGTAGGCGTTCGAGTGCGCGCGCCCCATGAAGCCGTAACCGATGATACCTACGCGAAGTTCTTTGGGCATGAAAACCCCCCGAAAATGGAACCACAGATGAACACAGATGAACACGGATAAAGCCCCGAGTTGGTTTTATCTGTGTTGATCTGTGTTCATCTGTGGTTTCAACCGTATTTTCGGATCAGCTCGTCGAGCGACTTCTTGCACTTGGCCGTTGCCGCCCAGGCGTCGGGCCAGAAGCAGAGGTCGATGGTCCACCAGTCGTGCGAAACCCGCGCGTGCTTCACCAGCTCGGGCACCACGGCGTCGAAGTCGATGACGCCCTCGCCGAACGGGAAGTGTGTGGAAGTTTCGTCCTCGCCGTTGGCGTCCTTGTGGCAGGTGTTATCGGAGTCGATCAGGTGGATGTGGTTGATGCGGCCGCCGAGCAGGCGGATGTATTCGACCTGGCTCGGAAACGTTTCCTTCGCGCCTTCCTGGCGGGCGCCGTTTACGCCGACCATCTGGCCGTGACAGGTGTCGTACTGGATGCCGAAGTTAGGCTTGTTGACCGCGTCGCAGATGCGCACGGCGTCGCTCGGCTTGTTGAAGGCGAAGCCGGGCTCCACTTCCCACGTGACATACTGCCCGTTCTCGGCGGCGATGTCGCAGCAGGCCTTCCACGTGTGCACCACGCGGTCCATGGCTGTGCGGTAGTCCACCTCGCGGTGAATGGTAGGCGGCTGCACGCAATCCACGCGGATGCCCGCTATGCCGAGATCGCGCGAGAATTCGGAGTTTTTGCGGAACTCGGCGATGTATTTCGACTGGTCGGAGGTGTTGATGAGCTTCTCGCCCCAGAGGTTGGCGGCGATGCCGCTCAAGCCGAGGCCGCGCTCGGCGAGCTTGGCGCGCAATTCCTGGCGCTGGGACTTTTCGGGCATAGCGCCGGGCCACTCGTCGTTAGGGCCGTTGGGATTGCCGGGGTTGGGGTGGGGCGGAAAGGCGCCCAACTCGACGCCGTCGAAGCCGAGGGCCTTCAGCTTGGTGCAGACCGTGTCGAAGTCGATGGGATTTTTGGCGTAGGGGCCGATCGTGTAGGCCCAAGAACCAATCGAAGTGCGCTTGCTCATGCGGGGGCGAGCCTCCGTGGGAACCATATTGGATACCGCAAGTCTCGCCGCTCTGCAAGCCGCGGCGCCCTTCGCAGATCAGGATGCCGCGGCCATTTTTTTCAGAAACGCCACGCCCTGAAAAGCGATGTCGTCGAGCGAGGGAGCGAGGTCGCGCCAGATGGCGGTGGCGGCGGCCAATTCTTTGATGGTCGCGTTGAAGGACTCGATGGTGAGCCAGCCGTCGTAGCCGATGGCCTTGAGCGCGGCGAAGACGCCGGGCCAATCGACGTGGCCAGTGCCGGGAATGCCGCGATCGTTCTCGCAAGTGTGGACGTGCTTCAGGTGGCGGCCGCAGTGGCGATAGGCGGCGGCGACGTCCTTCTCTTCCACGTTGGCGTGGAAGGTATCGAAGAGGATGCCGATGCGGGGGCTGGCGACTTCCTCAACCAGGCGCACGGCGTCGGCGGCGGTGTTGAGGTAGTAGGTCTCAAAGCGATTGAGCGGCTCGACGGCTAGGGTCACGCCGTTTTCGCCCAGCGCGGCCTCGAGCGCGCGGAGAAACTCGACGCCCCAGCGCCATTCTTCGGGCGTGCGGCGGCGGCCCGGCAGGTAGCCCACGGGCGCGTAGACCGGCCCGGCCACTACGCAGATACCCGCGCGCGCTGCGGTCCCAATCACCTGCTTCCAGTGCTCGATGGCGCGCGCCCGCGCCGCGGCATCGTCGCTGGTAGGGTTGATGCCCGGCGGATTCACGGCGCAGGCGGTGCAGGCGAGATCGAACTCGCGCTGCGCGCGCTGGATGCCTTCGACGTCGAAATCGTGGGGAGAAAACATCGGCACCTCGATGCCGTCAGCCCCGTGGCGCTTGATGGCCGCGAGCGGGATGGCTTTGGGATCGAAGCTTGCTGCCCAGATGAAGGTATTGACGCCGAATTTCATGCCGGTCTCCCTGGGACAGCATACAATAACTTCCATGCTTCGACTTGCCATGTATGTTGCGGCGGTAATGGCGGCGGCGCGGGGCCGGCGCGGGCGGCTGGCGCGGGCCCGAGGGCGCGACTGGCTGGGGTGGCGAGGGAGACTTGTTCTGCTTGCTTGGGCCGCTGCTTCCGCCTTCGCCGCCGAGCTTCCGCTGACCGGGATCGCGCACATCGGCTTCGCCGTCTCGGATCTGGAGAAGGCGCGCGGCTTTTACACCGGCGTGCTGGGCTACGAGCAGGCGTTCGAGATCAAGCGGCCGGACGGCTCGGTCGAGATGGCGTTTTTCAAGGTGAACGACACGCAGTACATCGAGCTATCGCCCGGGCTGAAGCCCGAAACCGACGACCGGCTGACGCACATTGCATTTGAGACCTCGGACATCGCGCGGCTGCGGCAAGCGCTCGAGAGGGCCGGCGTGAAAGTGCCGCCCAAGCCGGGACGCGGCCGCGACGGCAACCAGAATTTCTCGGTGCGCGACCCGGACGGCCACCGCGTGGAGTTTGTGCAGTATATGCCGGGGTCGTGGCACTGGAACGCGCGGGGCAAGTTCCAGTCCGGGCGCCGCCTTTCCGATCACATGTTTCATCTGGGGATCACGGTGGCGAGCCTGGACGCGGGGATGCACTTCTACGGCGACATTTTCGGCTTTCGGGAAATCTGGCGGGGCGGGCCGCGGGACAACGAGCTGCGCTACATCAACATGAGAATGCCCGGAGCGCCGCGCGGCGACTACATCGAGTTCATGCTGCACGACAAGCCGCCCACGCGGCAGCAGCTTGGCAGTATGCATCATTTATGCCTGGAGATCCCGGACGGGACGATTCAGCAGGCGTACAAGAAGGCGGTCGAGCACGGCGCGCCCGCGGAACGCTCCCAGCCGCACATCGGCCGCAACGGCCGCTGGCTGATGAACCTGTTCGATCCCGACGGCACGCGCACCGAACTGATGGAGACGCACACGGTGCGCGAGCCGGCCACCTACAAGCCCTGAGTTTACGGCCCGGCGGCAGGATGATCTTATAAATATCTATCGCCCCGCCGGCTCAGCCGCAGCAGCCGATGAAGAGATCGGCTCCTCTGGTATCCTTAAGTTTTCCCATGGCCAAAATCTATCCGTTTCGAGCGTATCGCTATGCGGCCCGCGCCGGCGACCCGGCCCGCCTGCTGACGCAGCCCTACGACAAGATCACGCCCGAGATGCAGGAGCGGTATTTTTCCCTCAGCCCTTACAACCTCGCTCACATCATTCGCGGCCGCGCCACGCCCGCGGACACCACCGCCGACAACGTCTACACGCGCGCCGCCCGCTACTTGAACGACTGGATTGCCTCGGGGATTCTCGTGCAGGACGCGCAGCCGGCCGTGTTCGCCTATGTTCAGAGGTTCCAGGCGCCGGATGCCGGCGGCGCCGTCCACACCCGCAAGGGGCTGATTGCTCTCGGCGCGGTCGAGGACTACTCAGAAGGAGTCGTTTATCGCCACGAGCTGACCCATGCCGGCCCCAAGCGGGACCGGCTGGAGCTGTTGCGCCACACGCGGGCCCACTGCGGCCAGATCTTCATGCTCTACGACGATCCACAAATGCAAGTGGACGCCATCCTCAGCCGCGCGGCCGAGGGTCCTGCCGCCACCTGCCTCCACGATGAGTACGGCACGGAGCACAGCTTGTGGCCCATCGCGAGTTCCGATGCGGTGGCGATCCAGCGATTGCTCGCGCCCAAGAAACTGCTCATCGCCGACGGCCATCACCGCTACGAGACGGCGCTGGCGTTTCGCAACGAAAATCCGGGCCTGGCCGGCGCCCGCAGGGTCATGATGACGCTGGTCAACATGCGGTCGCCGGGCCTCCTCATTCTGCCGACGCACCGCGTGGTCGGCAACATCCCCCGCTTCGACGCCGCGCGGGTGCTGCGCGAGGCGCGAGCCTCCTTCGCCGTGGAAGAACTGCCGTCGCTCGAAGCGCTCGAGCAGCGTCTGGCCCGCGCCTCCCCAGACCAAACGGCTATTGGCGCAACGTTCAAAAATGACGCGCGCTTTTTTGCCTTTCTGGCCGAAGATCGGGGCCGGCTGGATGTCGCCGTGCTGCACGAGATTTTGCTTGGCCGGGTGCTCGGGCTCAGTGAAGAGGCGGTGCGCGAAGAAAAACACATCCGCTACGTACGAGGATTTCAGGCGGCTGCCGATGGCCTGCGCGAGCCCGGCGCGCAAGCCGTGTTTTTCCTGAACCCGGTGAAGATCGGCCGCGTTGCAGAAGTGGCTTTCTCCGGCGGGGTGATGCCGCAGAAGTCTACTGATTTTTTTCCCAAGCTGCTTTCCGGGCTTACGATTTATCGAATCGAGGATTGAAGGAGTGCCGCCACTTCGTTTTATCTGTTTTTCCGTTTGCCTTGCGGCCGCGCTGGCTCCCTGGGCCGGGTGCAAGAAGACCCATGATCGCAACGTGGCCGCGGTGGTGAACGGCTACAAGATCACCTACGACGAGCTGGACAAATACTACCGGTCGCAGACGCAAGGCTCGGCCGAAAAGCCCGACGAAGAACAGGTGACGCTGATGAAGCTGAACCTGCTGCGCGAGCTGATCGACAACCAGATCATGCTGCAGCGCGCGGAGCGGCTGGGGTTGATGGCGGTGGACTCCGACGTGGACGCCAAGCTCACCGAGCTGAAGGCGCCCTACACGCAGGAGGAGTTCGAGAAACAGCTCAAGTCGCGCGGCATGACCATGGATGAGATGCGCAACGAGCTGCGCCGCACGCTGAGCATCCAGAAACTGTTCAACAAAGAGATCACTTCCAAAATCTCGATCAGCGACGCCGAGGTGCGCACCTCGTACGAGGCGAACAAAGCCAATTTCAACCTGCCCGAGCCGCAAGTGCACCTGGCGCAGATTCTGGTGACGCCGATCCCCGATCCGCAGGTGCACAACCTGCGCAACGACAAGGCGAACAACGAAGAGGAAGCGCGCAAGAAAATCCAGATGCTGGAGAGCCGGCTGAAGAACAGCGAGGACTTCGTGACGCTCGCCCAGAACTATTCGGAAGACCCCAACTCGGCGCCGAATGGGGGGGACCTCGGCTTCGTGCCGCAGTCCGCGCTGGAGAAAGCAGACGCCGAGCTGCGCCGCGTAGTGGCGCTGCTGCGCCCCGGCGAGATATCGGCCGTCGTACACACGCCGCAGGCCTATCGCATCCTCAAGCTTTACTCCCGCGAGCCGGCCGGCCAGCGTGAGTTTTCCGACCCGCGGGTGCAACAGACCATCCGCGAAACGCTGCTGAACCGCAAAGACCAGCTCCTCAAGGCAGCCTACTACGAGGTGGCGCGCAACGAAGCGCAGGTGGTGAACTACCTCGCGCAGGACATCGTGGCCGAGGCCGGCAAGAGCCGGAAGTAGGGCGCGTGAAGAACCGCGAGCAGCCATCTCCGGCCTGTGGGGCAGCCAACGCACGCACGCCGCTCACCGGCGCTTGTTGACCAGAGCGAGAATTTCCTTGAGTTCTTTCCTGACCTTGTCGAGCGCCGGCCGCAACCGGTTGGGCTCGGCGAGCAGCGGCATCTGTGCCTGCGCGGCCTCGGCGTTCTTTTTCCGCGCTGCTTTGCCGCGGTCTTTGAGGGCCTTGCGCGCGCCGGAGATGGTGAAGCCTTCATCATAGAGCAGCCGCTTGATTTCGAGCAGCAGCTCGACGTCCTTGCGCTTGTATTCACGATGGCCCGTCTTACTCTTCTTGGGCTGCAGCATGGGAAACTCGGATTCCCAAAAGCGCAGCACATACGGCTCAACGCCCAACAGCTCGCTGACGTCACCGATGCGGAAGTAGAGCCGGTCGGGAATTTGCGGCGTCGGCGTCTCGGGTTCCGGCATTTCGTGAACCATGTTACCATCGCCGCCTGCTTGGCAGTACAGAGGCAGCGCGCCGGCTGAGAGAGAGCAAAATCAGCGCTGGATCAGGATGCGCGCCGTCCGTTTTCCGGGCGGCAGCAGGACCGTGAAGTGGTCGCCGGCTTCGAGCACGGGCGCGTCGATGTTGCGTCCGTCGACCTCGATGCGCTCGGGGCGGGAGTTCAGCAGCGCTGCGGCCCGGCTCGAAGACCGATAGTCGAACTCGATGCCGCCGGCCACGGCGCGCGCGTCAAGCAAGTCGGCGTTCAACTGCAAGAGGCGAACCGGGACCGGCGAGGCATCGCTCTCGATGCGATGCGACCCCGCCGGGATCCACACCGTCTCGCCGTCAGTAGCCGGCCAGGGACGGCCATCCAGGCGGACGGGTCCGCGCCAGCGCACGCCGGCTGTTTCGGATGTGGCGACCAGCCAGCCCGAACCGTCCTGCTCGACGCTCTTCACCGCCGCCGAGGCGGCTGCCAGCAGATCGCCGTCGGGCCGGGCGATGGATTGCTCGAAGTAGAGCATCACCCGCGAGAAGGAGCCGGCCGCTATGTGCGCAAGCTGAAACAATTCTACGCCGGTTTGTTTCTTAGTGGGATAGACATCCTGATAGCGCTCGACGATGTTGATATCGACGGCGAGCTTGTCCTGGCGGGGCGTGAGCGCGGCGTAGCGGCGGGCGATCTCGGGGTAGCGCTCGGGGCCCAGGTTCCAGACGGTGGCGGGGTCCTCGATGACGAAGGTGAAATCGAGGCGGCTGAGGAGGGGCAGGACCGCCGCGGCGTCGGCGCCCAGATTCTCTTTCATGCGCGCGTCGAAGCGGTCGTCGATGTGGGTGAGCACGAGGTCGAGATCGGGCTTCCACGCGCGCGCCTGCTCGAGCCAGTGCTGCTGCAGACGAAGGGCGAGGGAGGCGCGATACTCGGCGAACTGCTTCCAGCCGACCGGGTCGCGCTGCCAATGGTGCGGCGAATCGCGCTCAAACAGCTCGAGCGGATCGAAGCCGGCCTGGCGGCGGAACTCGGCGCGCACCGCCTCGTTCATGGGCGTGAAGCGCTGCGGGTCGCTCGGGCCGTAGAGCGACTCGAAATACAGCTCGGCGAGGTTGACGCCGTCCCAATCGAAGCGGTTGGCGAGGGCGCGCAGGCCCGCTTCGACGGCGCGCGAGCAGGCGGGGTCGGCCAGGTTCATGAGCTTGCGCCAGTCGAGGTGGGCGTCCTGCAGGATGGCGGTTTTCTCGCGCCACGCCGGATGGTCGTCCCAGAACTTCTCGCTGACGTGCGGCAGCTCGAGCCAGGCGTAGACCAGCACGCCCTGGCGGTGGCACGCCTCGATCAGCTTCTTCAGATAGTCGTCCCGCCAGGGGTCGGGGTCGTAGAAATGCCAGGCGGCGACATGGATCGCAGCAATACCCTCCTGGCGCCAGCGGCGGGCGAGGAAGTCGGAATCCGCCCGCATGCGGTAGGAGTAATCGAAAAAAGCCCAGGTGCGCGCTCCGCGGAAAGGGAACGTGACCCCTAGATCGGCGAGAGCCTGCAACAGGTAAGGGAAGCGCTCGTAGCCCTTCTCACCGACGCCGGCCGCGGTCCACAGCACGGCGCGGCCGCCGCGGCGGAAGCCGGCGACGAGCGGCGCGCCGGTCCACTTCTCGCGGGCGAAGACGCGCGCGCCTTCCGGCAGCTCGTAGACCGGCAGGACGAGCGGCTTTTCCCAGACCACTTCCAGCTCCGGATCGCGCAGCTCCTCGACGCTCGCCACCCGGACGGTCTTGCTTGTCGGGCGAAAACCAAACTCCCGGGCTTGCGGCGAGTCGCCTTCGAGGATGGTGAAGGCAGGCGGGCCGGGAACCAGGTCGAGACCCACCGAGGCGAGGATGCGGCGCCAGCCGCCGGCTTCCGGCGTTTCTACCGGAGCAGCGGCCGCCGCGCCGGCCAGCAGCAGTGCAACGGTGAGCAGCAGCGGCGCTCGCCACGACTCAGCGCGCGAACGAATACCACAGGCCGATGCGCAGGTCATAGTAGTTGGGCCGCCGCGGATTGTACAGGTTGATCAGGTAGACGCCGCGCAACGCGCTGATGGTTAAATCGACCGGCGGCGAGACGTGTGGAACGCGGAAGCGGAAGCCCGGCCCGAACTCCACAAAGTTGGCGTAATAGTCGCTCCGGCGGTCGAAAGTGACGTTGGTGTTCCAGAAGAGCTGCGAGCGCAGAAAGCCCCACTGCGGCAGCCGGTAACCGTGGCGCATCTGCCAATAGGTGATGACGTTGTCCTGAAAGCGGCTGAGGAAGACGCTGTCCACGTTGAGTTCGGCGAAAGCTCCCGGCGACTCGCCGCCGAGCGACGCCCCCATATTGCGGAACCAGGAAACGCCGCCGCGATAGTCCGGCCCGAGGCGCGGCGTTCCAGGCGGGGGATGATGCAGGTAGCTGGCCGCTTCCCCGGCTTCGGCCCAGAGCATGAAGCCGTTCCACACCGGCGTGCGCGCGCCCACGGCCCCGATCATGGAACTTTCCGATAGAAACTGCGGCAGCGGCTCGGCGGTGTGCCGTTTCCAGTCCCCCACCAGTCGCAATGAGAGGTAGGGGCGGATGGGGAGCGCGCCCAGGCGAAACTCGGTCTTCAACTGCGCGTAGTCGAAGGCATCGTGGTAGCGGATCGAAAACATGGGCAGCGTCCACAGCGAGGTCTGGACGCGGCGGAACTGCGGCGCGAGATTGTCGTAGCTGCGGCGGGCCTCGGCGGCCGCGGCGGGGTCGGAGCTGCGCATCGCTTCGCGAAACCAGCGCAGCGCTTCGTGGTCCTCGTGGAGGACGTTGTGGGCGACGCCGAGCTTGAACGCGATCTCGGCATCGTCGGGGTCGATCTCGTGGGCAAGCTCGAGCTCGCGCACGGCGTCCTTGAGGTAGCTCAGCGCCAGGCTTTTCTCGCCCAGCGTTTTGTGGGGCAGCGCCTCCTCGCGCCGGGAGGCGGGGCCGGCGTCGCGCGGCTGAAGCTTGGATGTTTCCTTTTTCCCGAGCGCCTGGCGGGCGCGACGGGCCAGCTCGGGGTCGGGCCCGGCAGCTACCTTCTCCAGCAGCGGGGTGGCGCGCATCGGCTGCTTGCGCTCGAGGTAGAGAAAGCCGAGCTGCGCCGCCGCCAGCATGTCGTTGGGGTTCTGGCGGACGACGGTCTCAAATTCCCGCACCGCTTCGTCCTTGCGGTTGACGCTGAGCCAGAGAAACGCCAGGTCGCGGCGCAAGCCGGTATTAGCAGGATCCAGCTCGAGCGCGCAGCGGTATTCATTAGCGAAGGGCGTGCGGCGCGGCAGCCTGGCGCGGGCTCGCTCGGCCACGCGCGTCTCCGCGGAGCGGGAAGCGAGCAGCCAGGCCCCGGCGGCGCCTTCCACGTCCCCGGCTTCGTGCCGCGAGCGGGCCAGGTCGAGAAGAATCTCTTCCCGTCGCGGCGGCAGCCGCCACGCCGCCAGATACTCGGCAGCGGCGCGCGCCGGCTCGCGGTGCTTTGCGAGGTCCCGGGCGAGTTCCAGGCGGGCGGCTTGGTTGGCCGGGTCCTGCTGCACGGCCGCAGACCAGCGCTCAATCGCCGCGCGCAGGGCGGCGTCGGCGCGGGCCAGGGCTTCCGCGGCGGTCTTCTGCGAGGCGGCGTCGCCCCTGCGGCGGACCAGGTCGAATAGCTCCAGGGCGCGGGCTTCCTGGCCGCTTTCATAACACAGGAACGCCAGCTCGAGCGCGACATGGAGATCTCCCGGATCGAGCGTGAGCGCCTGCTCGAAGACTTCGCGCGCCGACTGCGTTTCGCCCGCCTTCAGGTAGGCGTAGCCCAGCTCCTTGCGGATGGACGCCTTCTGCGGCGCAGCTTGGACAGCGATCAGGAACTGCTCGATTGCCGCGACGTACTTCTTCTCGCGCAGCGCCTGGTAGGCCTTGTTCAGCGGCGCCGTTTCAGGCGGAACCGCGGCGGGGCCGGTTGTCTCGTGCGAATTTTTTGACGCTGGATCGGAAGCAGGATCCTGTGATTGCGCGGGTGACACCAAACACGCAAGCACCAGCAGGAAAGCTAATTTCACTGCGGGCACCTGTATTTGGACCTGCGTCTATGTAATCACATTCGGGCCCGCCATGCAAGGGGAAAACCGGCGTCGGGTGTGCGGCAAGGAAGTGGCGACCTTGGATGTGGTTGATTCTGCTCAAGCGCCCGAGCGTACCCCTTCGGAAAGACCGCTTGCTTCGCGCGGCGGCTCTGCGCCGGGGTTTTCCGGATGCCCACAAGTATGTCGCACGCCCGCCGGCGTCTACCGGTTATATTTCGGCGTTACGCCGCGCAGACGCGCCCAGACGGCATCACAGGCTTCGAGGACCGGCGGATCGAGAGGCTTTCCCTCGACGGCCCTCAGATTCTCTTCGAGCTGCTCCAGGCGCGAGGCGCCGAGCAGGACGCCGTCGACGCCCGGCTGCTGCATGACCCACACCAGCGACAGCTCGACCAGCGTGCGGCCGGCCTTGGCGGCGGCCTTGGCCAGATCCTCGACGGCGCGGAAGTTGTCGTCGTGCCAGTAGCGGTCGAGATACATCTGGTTCTTGTCGAAGCGCGTGCCGGCGACGGGGCCCGATTCGGGCCGCTGCTTGCCGGTGAGCAGGCCGCCGGCGAGCGGGTTGTAGACGATGTTGGCGACGCCGAATTGCCGCGTGAAGGGCAGATACTCCTGCTCGATGCCGCGCGCCAGCAGGTTATACATGGGTTGCGAGATTAGCGGCGCACGCCAGCCGTTTTTCTCACACAGCCAGAGGATGCGGCAGATCTGCCAGGCGCTGTAGTTGGACGTCGCCAAATGGCGGACCTTGCCTTGCTTCACAAGATAGTTCATCGCTTCCATGGTTTCTTCGAGCGGAACCCTTTGATCGGGCTGATGCAGGTAGTAGATATCCAAATAATCGGTTTGGAGGCGGGAAAGGGATGCATCCACCTGCTTGTGGATCGCCGCTTTGGATAAGCCGCTCTCATCCGGGCCGTCACCCATTTTGTTGAACACTTTGCTCGCCACCACGAAGCGGCCTCGCCGCCCCTTCACAATGCCGCCGAGAATTTCCTCGGAGCGGCCCTTGTTATAGGAATTAGCCGTATCGAAAAAATTGATTCCAGCATCCAGGCAGCGATCCACGATGCTCCGCGAGACCACCTCGTCCGCCTGTGAACCGAACGTCATGGTGCCCATGCACACACGGGAGACCTTCAGGTCGGTTCCGGGCAGCAGCCGATATTCCATTGTTCCTCCTTGCGCGAATTGCGTATTGTCGCATAGCCTGACCGGGGCAGGTCAACCCGGGGCAGCCATCGCGCGGACCGACGCTGGCCTAAGCCGGCCGGCCAGCCGTGAAGCAAGGGAAGGTTTGTGGCGGGGTCACTCCGGCCGCCGGAGTTTCTGAATATTTGTTTCGCATTGCGATTGCGCCAAGGGAAGTACGTGTTACGATATGACTACTATGACTCAGAACGTTTTGCAGTTGCTCATTGCA
>DASQHK010000441.1:0-2408 GCA_035632135.1 Bryobacterales bacterium | reverse complement strand
GCCACGGCCAAGGGAATTGCGAGCGGCATGCCGCTGGGCGTGACCATCGCCTCGGCCGAGTTCATGAATTGGGGGCGCGGCGCGCACGCTTCCACGTTCGGCGGCAACCCGGTTTCGATTGCCGCGGCGTTCGCCACTATCGAGCTGCTCGAGCAGGAGCTGGTGGAAAACGCCGCGCACATCGGCCGGCGCATGATGGAGCGCTTGCAGGAGTGGCCGCGGCGCTTCCCGGTGGTCGGCGACGTGCGCGGCATGGGCTTGATGATCGGCATCGAGTTTGTGGCCGACCAGCAGACGAAGCAGAAAGCGCCGGCGCTGCGCGATGCGGTGGTGCAGAAAGCGTTCCAGCGCGGCCTGCTCACGCTCGGCTGCGGCGAAAACGTTCTGCGCCTGATGCCGCCGCTGGTGATCGACGCCGCGCAGGCCGATTGCGCGCTCGACATTCTGGAGGAGGCGCTGAAGGAGGCGATTGCCCAGCTATGATCCTCGACGTCGGCTGCGGCAGGAACAAGTATCCCGGCGCGATCGGCATCGACCGCAACCGGGACACCGCCGCCGACGTGATCTGCGACCTGGACCGCGCACCGTATCCGTTTCGCGGCGGGCGCTTCGACCAGATCCGCGTCACGCACGTGATCGAGCACGTGGCCGACGTGATCGCCACCATGGAGGAGCTGCACCGGCTCTGCCGCCCCGGCGGCCGCATCGTGGTGGTGACGCCGCACTACACCGATTTCAGCTCCTTCTGCGACCCCACCCACCGCTGGCACCTGAACAGTTTCTCGTTCAAGTATTTCGCCGAGCGCAACGGCGGGTTCGGCTACTACACGCGGGCGCGCATGCGCGAGGTGAGCGTCCAGGTGAAGCTGCTGCGGCTTTGGAGATGGCTGGGCTTCGAATTGGCGGTGAACCGGTCGCTGGCGTTCCGCAAGTTCTGGGAGCATTATCTTTGTTTCCTGGTGCGCGGCAAGGCCATCGTGTTTGAACTGGAGGTGCTGAAGGGTGAGGCTGCGAGGCCGGCTGTTTGAGCGGGGCAGGCCGGATGAGCCGGAGCAGGCGCGGCAGGGCAAGCGCGGCGAGGAGGCGGCCTATCGACATCTGCGCAAACTCGGATATACTGTGGTTGCGCGCAATTATCGCACCCGCGACGGCCGAGGCGAGGTTGACCTCATCGGATGGGACCGGGAGCAGTTGGCGTTCGTGGAGGTCAAAACGCGGGGAACGGGGGAGTTCGGCTCGCCCGAAAGCGCCGTCGATTCAAGCAAGCGGCTGAATATTATCCGGGCTGCTGCCGAGTACCTCCGCAGAGCCGGGATCGATTGGAGTTGCGCGCGGTTCGACACGGTTAGCGTGATCGGACGCGAGCGGTTCGAGATCGAAGTGCGCAAGGACGCCTTTACGCGGCGAGAAACGCTGGACAGCGGGGCGCTCGCGGGGCCCGGCGGCCGAGGCTGACAGAGAGGAGAGCGGTTGCCCGAATTACGAAAAGATCCCATTGTAGGGCGCTGGGTCATTATCGCTACTGACCGCGCCCGCCGGCCGACTGATTTTTTGCGCGAGCCGGTCAATCCTCGCGCGGGGAAGTTCTGCCCGTTTTGCGAGGGCAACGAAGATAAGACGCCGCCGGAGATTTTAGGCTGGCGGCAGAACGGTCAGGGTCCCAACCAGCGGGGCTGGTCGCTGCGCGTGGTCCCCAACAAGTTCCCGGCGCTGGGCATCGAGGGCGAGCTGGCCCGGCAGGGCGAAGGCCTGTTCGACAAGATGAACGGCGTGGGGGCGCACGAGGTCATTATCGAGACGCCTGACCACGGCCTGACGCTGGCGGAGTTGCCGGAGAAGCGCGTCGAAGACGTGCTGTGGGCTTACCGCGACCGCATGCTCGACCTGAAGAAGGACCGGCGCTTTCGCTACATTCTCATTTTTAAGAATCATGGCGAGGCGGCGGGCGCTTCGCTCGAGCACACCCACTCCCAGTTGATCGCGCTGCCGGTGGTGCCCATCTACGTGCGGGAAGAGGTGGAGGGCGCCAAGACTTACTACAACTTCAAAGAACGCTGCATTTTTTGCGACATTATCCGCCAGGAAGCCGCCTCGAGCGCGCGCGTGATCCAGGAGACCGATCACTTCCTGGTGCTTTCGCCCTACGCGCCGCGGTTCCCGTTTGAGACCTGGATCATGCCGAAGCAGCACGAGTCGGCCTTCGAGAACTCGCAGTCGCACGTTTTCGAGAGCCTCGCCAAGGTCTTGAAGAGGCTGTTGCAGAAGCTGGACCAGGTGCTGGAGTTTCCGCCTTACAATTTCGTGCTGCACACCTCGCCTCTGAATGAGAATACCCAGGACTACTACCATTGGCACTTCGAGGTGATGCCGAAGCTGATCAAGGTGGCGGGCTTCGAGTGGGGTTCGGG
>DASQHK010000440.1:0-6015 GCA_035632135.1 Bryobacterales bacterium | reverse complement strand
GGAAGCGACTGCAGCCGCTCCAGCCCCGCAGGATCCGCTTGTACGTCCACCAGGACGTTGAGGGTCGCCATAGCTCCACCACTTCCCCGCCTAAGATATCGAAGATATCGAACTCCGGGCCGTGCGGCCAGCGCCAGCCGCCCGTAATCCGTGCGTAAGGAGCATCGCCAGCTTCCACTCCCTTTCGGTCCGCGGAACACGGCCGATCGGAGCGAGTGACCAAAGGGAGCGGCAGCACCTTCGCGGTGCGCGCACGAATCTCGCTTCCCGCGAGTTCACCGAACAACAACAGGAAGCGCCGGGCCTTACGGGCGGATTACGCCAGCCGCGAATTTGGTACAAGCTGATATTCTGATGGGCGGGGAGCGAGCGATGATGCCCGAGCTTCGTTGGCCCATCCGGTGGGTGGTGATGTGTGGCGCGGCGATCCCATGCCTGGCGCAGCCGGCCGCGCGCCCGCCGGTCGAGAGCCACGTCACCATAATTTCCGCCGACGGGAAATCAAAACACGTCATTTACTCCTCGCCACGGCTATTCGAAGCGCCGAATTGGTCCCGCGACGGGCAATACCTGCTGCTGAATTCCGAGGGCAGGTTGTGGAAACTGGCTGTCGCCGGCGGCGAGCCGCAGCCGGTGGAGGCCGGCGCCGTGACCCGCATCAACAACGACCACGGCATCTCGCCCGACGGAATGCTCCTTGCCTTTTCCGCCGGCCAGATCTACACGGTCTCCGCCACGGGCGGCGAGCCGCGCCAGGTGACCCGCACCACGCCGAGCTACTTTCACGGCTGGTCGCCGGATGGAAAGACCCTCGCTTACTGCGCGCGCCGCGACGGCAATTTCGATATCTACGGCATTCCTGTCTCCGGCGGTGAGGAGCAGCGGCTCACCTCCAGCCCGGCTTACGACGACGGGCCCGACTATTCGCCCGACGGCAAATGGATCTACTTCAACTCCGACCGCTCCGGAAGCTGGGACATCTGGCGCATGCCCGCCGATGGCGCAGGCGTTGGGGACCAAAGCGCCGAGCGCGTCACGAGCGATGATCTCGAAGACTGGTTCCCCCATCCCTCGCCCGACGGGCGCTGGCTCGTTTTCATTTCCTTTCCCAAAGGCACCAAGGGCCATCCGGCGAATCAGAACGTCGTTCTTCGCTCGATACCGCTGCCCGGCGACAAGCTCAAGAAAACGAAGATCCGGGAGATCGTGAGCCTGTTCGGCGGGCAGGGCACGATGAACGTCAACTCCTGGTCGCCCGACAGCAAGCACTTCGCCTATATCAGTTATACCTTGCGCTAGCCGGAGCACGCCGCCACCGGCGTCTGGTTCCATTGCCGGATCACGCGCGTTTCCCTCTCGTAGCCCAGGATGCTGATGGAGGCGGTGTCGAGGGCAAACAGCCGGCCGGCGGCGGCGGGCAGTTCGAGCCAGCGGGCCGCCAGGATTCGCAGGATGTGGCCGTGCGCAAAGAGCGCCACATCGCCGCCGGCGCCCAGCGCGCGGCCGATCACCATCTGCGCGCGCACCGCCACTTGCGCAATGGTCTCCCCGTTCGGCACGCCCGACGTCCACAGGTTCCACTCCGGCGCTTGCTTGCGGATCTCCGGCGTGGTGCGCCCCTCGTAGTCGCCGTAATTCCACTCGCTGAGGTTCGCTTCCACCTGCGCCACATCGCCGTAGCCCGCCAGGCGGCACGTCTCACGAGCGCGCTCAAGCGGGCTGGTCAGGACAAGCGCAAAGGGCCGGCCGGCAAGATGCCGCCCGAGCGCGGCTGCTTTCTCGCCTCCCAAACCCGTTAGCGGCAAATCGGTTCGGCCCGTGTGCGCGCCGGAGCGGCTCCACTCCGTCTCGCCGTGTCGGATCAGCCAAAGTTGTCCGGGCATTCTGCTCTCACTCCCTCGCTTGCGCCAGCCGGTAACACTCGCGCGCAATTTCCCAGTCTTCCTGCGCGCGGATCACCAGCACCCGGACGGCCGAATCGGCCGCGGCGATGTCTACGTCCGCGGGAGGTCCGGCGTTTCTTGCCAGATCGAGCTTCAGCCCAAGAAAACCGAGTTGCCCGCAGGCCCTCTCGCGAAGCGGGGCGCAATTCTCTCCCACGCCGCCCGTGAAGACCAGCGCGTCCACGCCGCCCAGCACCGCCAGCATAGCGCCGATTTCCCGCACGAGCCGGTGCGCGTAAATGTCGAAGGCAAGCTGCGCCCGCGGGTTGCCGGCAGCCATCGCGGCAACGATCTCCCGCATGTCGCCGGAGAGTCCCGACACGCCCCGCAACCCCGACTCGTGGTTCAAGATGCGGTCGAGCTGATCGGCCGTGTAGCCGCGGTGCCGCAGCAGGTAAATGAGAATACCCGGATCGAGGGAGCCGCACCGCGTGCCCATCATGAGGCCTTCGAGCGGCGTGAAGCCCATGGTCGTGTCGATGCTCTTCCCTGCCCGCACGGCGGCCAGCGAGCAGCCATTGCCGAGATGGCAGATGATGAGCCGCAGTGACGCCGGCTCCCGGCCGAGGATTTGCGCCGCCCGCCGCGTTGCATACCGATGGCTGATACCATGAAAGCCATACCGGCGGACGCCCTGCTCCAGCCATTCGTAGGGGCCGGGATACACGTAAGCAGCCGGCTCCAGCGTCGCGTGAAAGCCGGTATCGAAGACCGCGACCTGCGGAACGGCGGTCCCGAGCACGCGGTCCACCGTCTCGATCGCCTCCAGCTCAAAGCGGTTGTGGGCCGGGGCAAACTCCACTTCTTGCGCAATCGCCGCCCGCACCTCCGGGGTCAGCAGCGTGCTTTCGCGATGCGCCGGGCCTCCGTGCACGATGCGATGGCCGGCGACGTCAATCTGCCGGGGCGACTCGATCACGCGGGCCGCGCCCTGCCAGAGCGATTCGAGCACCGGCTCGAGCACCGCCACCGGCGAGCTTACCTTCATTTGCTTCCCGGCCGCCGCTCCTCCGGCCGTGCGAATCCGGATTTCGGCGACGCCCGAGTGCCGGCTCCAGTCGGCGCGCGCCTCCCACAGAGGCGGGGGCGCTTCGATGGGAAGCGGCTCGCCCGACACGTCCCCCATCCAGCACTTGAAGCTGCTGGAACCGCCATTGAGCACCAGAATCTTCATGGATTGCGCGGCCGGCGGCGCAACGCTATCCCGGCCACTGCCAGTCGCGGACCTCCGGCATATCGTCGCCGTGCCGCGCGATATAGAGCTTGTGCTCGATCAGCTTGTTCCGCAGCATCTGCTTCTGGTGCGCGGCCACGCTCCGCAAGCGCGGCACGCGGTCGATCACGTCGCCTGCCAGGTGGAAGCGGTCGAGATCGTTGAGCACGGTCATGTCGAACGGGGTCGTGGTGGTTCCTTCTTCCTTATACCCGCGCACGTGCAGATTGTCGTGGTTCGTCCGCCGATACGTCAGGCGGTGAATCAGCCAGGGATAGCCGTGGAAGGCAAACACGATCGGCTTGTCCGCCGTAAAGATGGAATCGAAATCCCGGTCGGACAGTCCATGGGGATGCTCGCTCGACGGCTGCAGCGTCATCAGATCCACCACGTTCACCACGCGGATTTTCAAATCCGGCAGGTGCTTGCGCAGCAGGTCCACCGCGGCCAGCGTCTCGAGCGTGGGGACATCGCCCGAGCAGGCCATCACCACGTCCGGCTCGCCGCCCTGGTCGTTGCTGGCCCAGTCCCAGATGCCGATGCCGGCCGTGCAATGCTCAATGGCCGCGTCGATATCGAGCCATTGCAGCTCCGGGTGCTTGCCCGCCACGATCACGTTGATGTAGTGCCGGCTGCGCAGGCAGTGGTCGGCCACCGAGAGCAGGCAGTTGGCGTCGGGCGGCAGATACACCCGCACCACGTCCGCCTTCTTGTTGATCACGTGATCGATAAAGCCCGGGTCCTGATGGCTGAAGCCGTTGTGGTCCTGCCGCCACACGTGCGAGGTGAGCAAATAATTGAGCGAAGCAATCGGCCGCCGCCACGGAATCGAGCGCGTGACCTTCAGCCACTTGGCGTGCTGGTTGAACATAGAATCGACGATGTGGACGAAAGCTTCATAGCAGGAAAAGAAACCGTGCCGCCCGGTCAGCAGATAGCCCTCCAGCCACCCCTGGCACATGTGCTCGCTCAACACCTCCATCACGCGGCCGTCTGGAGAGACGTGATCGTCGGTGGCGAGAATCTCGCCGGTTGAAGTGCGGTCGGTGACCTCGAACAGAGCCCCCAGCCGGTTGGAAGCGGTCTCATCCGGCCCGAAGACGCGGAAGTTGCGCGACTCCTGGTTGAGCTGCATGACGTCGCGCAGCATTTGTCCCAACACGCGGGCGGACTCGGCGTAGACGGTTCCGGGTTTTGGCACGCCGATCGCGTAGTCGCGGAAATCCGGCATGCGCAGGTCGCGCAGCAGCACGCCGCCGTTGGCGTACGGGTTGGCGCCCATGCGCCGCTCGCCCTTCGGCGCGAGATCGGCCAGCTCGGGGAGGAGCTTGCCGCTGCCATCGAAAAGCTCCTCAGCATGGTAGCTTTTCATCCAGTCTTCGAGGATCTTGATGTGCTCGGGCTTTGACGCGAGATCGGCCACCGGCACCTGGTGGGCGCGGAAGGTGCCCTCGATCGGCACTCCATCGACCTCCTTCGGTCCCGTCCAGCCCTTCGGCGTTTTGAGGACGATCATGGGCCATCGCGGGCGTTCGGTAAACCCGTGCTCCCGCGCGTCTTTTTGAATGGCTCGGATTTCTTCGAGCACCGCGTCGAGAGTGCTCGCCATCAACTGGTGCATCGGCCCGGGATCGTCTCCTTCGACGAAATGCGGCCGGTAGCCATAGCCCGTCAGCAAATCGTTAAGCTCGTCCTTGCCGATCCGCGCCAGAACGGTGGGGCCGGCGATCTTGTAACCGTTCAGGTGCAGAATCGGAAGGACTGCGCCGTCCCGCGCCGGGTTGAGAAATTTGTTGGAGTGCCAGCTTGTGGCGAGCGGCCCTGTTTCCGCTTCGCCGTCGCCGATCACGCAGCACGCCAGCAGGTCGGGATTGTCGAACACGGCCCCATACGCGTGCAGGAGCGCATACCCCAGCTCTCCGCCCTCGTGGATGGACCCCGGCGTTTCGGGCGCCGCATGGCTCGGAATGCCGCCGGGAAAAGAGAACTGTTTGAAGAGCCGCTTCATGCCCTCCGCGTCCTGCGAGACGTTCGGGTACAGCTCCGTGTACGTGCCCTCCAGCCACGTATTGGCGACCATGCCGGGGCCGCCGTGCCCCGGGCCGCAAACGTAGATCATGCTCAGATCGTGCTTGCGGATGAGCCGGTTGCAGTGCACGTAGATGAAGTTCAGCCCCGGCGTGGTGCCCCAGTGCCCCAGCAGCCGCGGCTTGATATGAGCAAGACGTAGCGGCTCCTTCAGCAGCGGGTTGTCGTAGAGGTAAATTTGCCCGACGGAGAGATAGTTGGCGGCGCGCCAGTAAGCGTCGATCCGCCGCAGCTCTTCCTCAGACAGTGGATTGGGCGAAACGGTCGCGGACTTGGTAGGCTGAATAGTGGCCTGCATAGACGCTCCATCCCTTTCATTCTCGCACCCGAGCAGCCGATTGGAGCCGAAGCGGCGAAAGCCAATACGAAGGAGGAGCCATGGCGACAGCAACGACCGTGATTGAACAACACCTCGGAGATAGGGCCGAATATCTTCTTGGTTTCAGTAATCCCAAGATCCCCCGCAGCCGCCTGCACCTGCCGGGGCCGGATACCGTCGACCGCCTGTTCGCGGGCTCCGATCGCAACAATCGCGTGCTGGTCAGCCTCCAGCGCTTCCTCGAACACGGCCGCCTGCAGGGAACCGGTTATCTCTCCATTCTGCCCGTGGACCAGGGCATCGAGCACTCCGGGGGCGCCAGTTTCGCCAAGAATCCCGACTACTTCGACCCGGAGAACATCGTCAAGCTCGCCATCGAGGGCGGCTGCAACGCGGTCGCTTCGACTTTTGGCGTGCTGGGAGCGGTGGCCCGCCAGTATGCCCACAAGATT
>DASQHK010000439.1:0-3977 GCA_035632135.1 Bryobacterales bacterium | reverse complement strand
ATCGAAGAGCTTTCCGGCAAAGCCGCCATCGGGCACACGCGCTATTCGACGGCCGGCGACTCGGCTTACCTGAACGCGCAGCCGTTCACCGTGGAGTGCAATAAGGGCCACATCGCGGTGGCCCACAACGGCAACCTGACCAACGCCATCGAGCTGCGGCGGGAGCTGGACGCGGCGGGATCGATCTTCCAGTCGACCAGCGACACGGAGGTGATCCTGCACCTGGTGGCGCGCTCGCGGGAGCGGACGCTGCCGGCGGCGCTGCGGGAGGCGCTGCTGGAGATCGAGGGCGCTTATTCACTACTAGTACTTTCGGAGGATTACTTGATCGTGGCCCGCGATCCGCGCGGCTTCCGCCCGCTGGCCATGGGGCGCCTGGAGCACGAGGGGGGCTCCTCGCCGGTGTTCGCCTCCGAAACCTGCGCGTTCGACCTGATCGGGGCCACCTACGAGGGAGACGTGGAGCCGGGGGAGATGGTGATCGTCGGCCCGCAGGGAATGAGCCGCGAGCGCTTCGCCCCGGAGCAGCCCCACTCGCACTGCGTCTTCGAGCACGTGTATTTTTCGCGGCCCGACTCGATCGTGTTCGGCCGCGCGGTGGAGGAATCGCGCGAGCGGCTGGGCCGGCTGCTGGCGCGCGAGTGCCCGGTCGAGGCCGACATCGTCGTGCCGGTGCCCGACTCGGGCGTGGCCGCGGCGGTCGGCTACGCGGCCGAATCTGGCATCCCTTACAGCGTCGCGCTCATCCGCAACCACTATGTCGGGCGGACCTTCATCGAGCCTTCGCAGGCCATCCGCGATTTCGGCGTGAAGCTCAAGCTGAACCCGGTGCGCTCGCTCATCGAGGGCAAACGCGTGATCCTGGTGGACGATTCGCTCGTCCGCGGCACCACCAGCCGGAAGATTGTCCGTATGGTGCGCCAGGCCGGCGCGCGCGAGGTGCACCTGCGCATCTCCTGCCCGCCCACCATCTCGCCGTGCTATTACGGCGTGGACACGCCGAGCAAAGAGGAGCTGATCGCCTCCAGCCACTCGGTCGAGGAGATCCGCCAATACGTGGAGGCCGACACGCTCGGGTACTTGTCACTGGAAGGCCTGCGCCAGGCGGTCGCCGATACCGACGGAAAGTACTGTTACGCTTGCTACACGGCGCGCTACCCGACCGACCTGGTGGGCATCGAGGCGCTGCTGCAGTCGAGTCCGCGGCGAAGATAACCGGCGCTCGCGGGAAAGGATCATAGGGCAAATCAAGTATTGTGTTTCCTCCTCAGTCTGCCATAATCTGGGATGCGAAATTCCTCTATTGAGAGAGGGTTTGGGAATACAAACCACAAGGGCAGGCGCTCACCTGCAACCGTGGCGCCGGGGATGACCCTTGGTAGTTGTGAAATTCATCAGAACAGGGGAGCTGCAGAAATGCGAGATTGTTTGATAAAGCTGTATGCGAAGTTCCAGATCCTGGCCGACGAGGGCGGGCAGGACTTGATCGAGTACGCCTTGATAGTCGGACTGATCGCGCTGGCAGCCACCGCCGGCATGGAGTCAGTGGCAAAGGACATCAACAACGCCTTCACGAACGTCGGCAGCAAGCTGGTTTTGTATTCGACGTGATCGCGAGCTGGACGGGCGGCGGAGCAAGTACAAGTACCGCTTGCTAACGCGCGCGGCTCGGAGTCGGCTTCACGACCGTTTACCGAGCCGCGACGGTGACGGAGCGGAGCTTATTCGATCGCCAGACTAACCGACGTCAGCTCGCCGCCTTCGTAGTTGATTGTGACGGGCACGGCGCCGGCCGACGCAGCGTTCGGGATGAGCACGTTGATCTGCCACACGCCCGTCAGCCCGGGGGCCAGACCACTAAACAACACTTGGGCCGGTGCGCCGCCAATGCGCACCTCCGGCAGGCTCGTGGTGTAGAACAGCGGCGAGCCGGAAGCCGGCGCGGTGAAGCCGCTGGCCGCGCGCAGATGCTGCTCGTCCAGGAACAACCCGGCGGCCGAGCCGAAAAGCTGCACCACCGTGCCGCGATGCGCCGGCTGAACTTTGGTTCCCGCCCCCGGATTGCCGTTGAGGGTTCCATCCTGATCTAGTCCTGCCACAAAGTCCGGCGCTTCCATCGCCCCGCCGGTGCTGAACAAGCCCTCGCCGGTGGTTTCCGCCGTCAGGCCGGGCGAGTGGAAGGGAGCATGGGGCGGACATTCGGCCCCCGGCGTGACCAAGTGCCCGTGCTGGCCGTGATGGATGCCGCTCACAGCGTCATGCGGAGGCGGCGAGGTCACCAGATGCCCGTGAATCGTATGGTGGCCACAGTTCACGTCAATGGCCATGCCGGCGGGAAAAGTGCCGACCGTGATCGTGCGGCTGGCGCGCGTGAAGATGTTTATGGCAGTGATGGCGGTGTTGCCAGGAAAGGGGGGTTCTGAGGAGATGAAAACCGAATCCCCATCCGTCACCGCGTCAGTGATGCCACCAAGAGTCGGAAACGCGCTGGCCGGGGCGGGAAGATCCGTGCCGCTGTCGGTGACGTTATTGAAATGGTCGATAGCCAGAATGCGGAGGCTCCCCGTGGTCGCCTTGTAAACGAACGCGTGGATCCCGTCGGGCGTGATCGCTATCGATTGCGGCGTATCGCCGACGGTGATGCTCTTCACGTAGCTCACCACGCCGGTCGAGCTGATGGAGAGCACGTGGACCTTCCCTCCGACGTCCGCCAGCAACGCTCCTTGGCCATTCGGGAAGGGCACGATTTTCTGGATACCCGCAGCGCCTGGGATGAAAAGGTCTGGCGTGGTGTCTGTCAGCACGCAGCCCCCGCCAAGGGTGAGCTGGCTCACAAAAAAAGCGAAAGCCGACAGTATCAGGCTGCGGTGGCCGGGAACGGCAGTGATGGCCCTCGGGCCGACCCCCGTCAGGACGGTGACCTCGGTCCTCGAAGCTACGTTGACCGACGATACCCTGCCACCGCTGTTGATGCCGTGAGTCGCCACCACGCACGCGCCGTCGGTGGAGAAGGCAATGTCCCTATCAGGCCCGGTGCCGAACGTCCCGCTGAGCGTCACTGAGCTTCCCGAGGTTGTGGTCGAGCTGTCAGTGAGGTTGTAGAAGTCAATCCGGTGCGGGAAATCCGCGTAGACGGCGCCCAGAGTACCGCTTGGGTTGATGGCTGCGGTCACGACGCTCGCAGCCGCTGGCACCGTGACGGTCTTGGTTACCGTGCCGGAAAGAGGATTCAGCACCGAAGCCGTCTCGCTGGCGGCGTTGACGACCAGCAGTTTCTGGGCTTCGAGGGATGTGGCTGCCAGAAACAGAAAAGATGCGATGCTCAAAAAAACCGTATGGATTGCCAGCACTCTGGCTTTCATCTTTGGCCTCTTCGGTAAACCTAGGTGCGTGGGCCGATCTTGCAGCACCCGGGTACACCTGTAGGTTCTTGATCTTGGGGACCCGGAAGGAAGTACTATATCTAACAGCCCCCAGGGAATACAAGAGAAAAATGATCGCCCTAGCGCGCTTGCTAACGCGCGGCGGCTCGGAATCGGCCTCACGACCGTTTACCGAGCCGCGACGGTGATGGAGCGGACCTGCGAACCTATTCGATCGCCAGGCTGACCGAAGTCAGCTCGTCGCCTTCGTAGTTGATCGTGACCGGTACGCTGCCGACCGACGCAGCGTTCGGGATCAGGACATTGATCTGCCACACGCCCGTCAGTCCCGGCGCCAAGCCGCTAAACAGCACTTGGGCCGCCGCGCCTCCAATGCGCACCTCCGGCAGGCTCGTGGTGTAGAACAGCGGCGAGCCGGAAGCCGGCGCGGTGAAGCCGCTGGCCGCGCGCAGATGCTGCTCGTCCAGGAACAGGCCGGCGGCCGAACCGAAAAGCTGCACCACCGTGCCGCGCCGGGCCGGCAGAACTTTAGCCCCCGCCGCCCCCGGATTCCCGTTCAGGGTTCCATCCTGATTTAGTCCTGCCACAAAGTCC
>DASQHK010000438.1:0-6360 GCA_035632135.1 Bryobacterales bacterium | reverse complement strand
AGAAGTTGACCTTCACCGCCAGTTGGATCACGCGCGGATCAAGCGCCGACGTGATGGAGCCGAAGCCCGGCGTTCCCAGCACAACGTTCGGGGTTCCGAGCGGCGGCGTGTTGGCGAGGTTGAAAACCTCGCCGCGAATTTCGACGTTCGCCCGCTCCCCGATGGCGGTGTGGTTGATGACCGCGAGATCGGCGTCGCGATAGGCCGGGCCGCGCACCGGGTTGCGCGAGCTTGAGCCAAGCGTAAAGGCCGGCGCGGCCGTGAACGCGTCCGTGTTGAAGAAGCGCCCGGTGCTTCGCTCGGCGGCGGGAAGCTCCGGGTTGGCGATGCGATTCGGCCGCTGCACGCCGAAGCCGGCGAAGGCGTTGAAGTTGGTGGCCTGCGTTACGGCCAGTGGCAAGCCCGACTGCACCACGGTGCTGCCCGCCAGGCTCCAGCCGCGCAGCAGCCGGCCGGGGACGCCGTGCGGCTGGAAGCGGCGTCCGGCTCCGAACGGCAGATCGTAGGTGAAGCTGGCCACAAAGACGTTCGGAATATCGCCGCTCGAGACGTCGCGCTCGAGCTTGCGATTGAAGCTGTCGGCCACCGGAAAGTTCGCCACCGGGCCGGTCAGGATCGCCGCATCAAACACCGACGACGCCTCGTCGATGAGCTTCGAGCGCGTGTAGCTGGCGAGCAGCGAAAGCCCGTGCGAAAAGCGCTTTTCGACCTTGGCCTGGAGCGAGTGGTAGTTCGTGTTGCCGACGTTGTTGCGAAACAGGCTGACCGTGGTGAAGCGCGGGAACGGCCGCAGCAACTGCGCCTGCGGGATGAGCGGCGCCGCCAGCGAAGACGACGCCGGAATCTGCGGGAAAAACGGATTCGGCACGCGCGCGGTAAGCGCCGGCCCCAGCGCGAGCTGGCCGGCCGTGAGTTGGTTTATGTTGGTATCAGGAATTCCTACGTGCGTGATTTTTGAGCCAGCGTAGCCGGCCTCCACCGAGATGTTCGGGCCGATCTCGCGCTGGATGCTGAAATTCCATTGCTGCGCGTAGCCCGAGCCCAGGCTGCGGTCCACCGAGAAAACGCCCTGTCCCAGCCCGGCGTCGGCGGTGAGCGGGAGGGACTGGACGCTCGGACCGCTCGCGAGCACAAAAGCCGGGTTGATGTTGTCGAGCGTGCGCTGTCCGACGGTCTGGAGGAAAGGAAACTGCGGGTTGGTGAATGGGGTGGTGATGCCCGCCTGCTCAATCCAGATGAGGCCGTAACCGGAGCGCACCACGGTCCTGTCCGTGGCTCGCCAGGCGATGCCGAAACGCGGCCCAAAATCGTGCTTGTGCAGCTCGCGCGACGAGCGCGGAAAGCCGTTGCGGCCGAGATATTGCAGTTGCTGCGTGCCGAGATTGAACACCGCGCCCTGGTTGTCCGCCTCGGTGGACGGGAAGTTGAGCGTGTAGCGCACGCCGGCGCTGATGGTGAGCCGCGGGGCCGCCTTCCAATCGTCCTGTACGAAATATTCCTGCACTTGGGCGCGGGGGCGGATCGGCCGGCTCTGGAGGTCGATCGAAAAATCCTGCACTTGGCCCAGCAGAAAGCTGGCCAGAGGATTACCGCTGCGGGGCCCGGAGGGCGCCCCGCCCGGCAGGTCGGTGAACAGGCTGCTCCAGTGGAACGTGCCGGTGGGCGAGGGCGGCTGGAGGATATCGAGGCGCTCGAAGCGCAAGTCGAGGCCCGTCTTGAGGGAATGGCTGCCGCGCTGCAACGAGAGCGTGTCGACCAACTCGGTCACGTCGGTGCGGGAGTCGGACTCGGTGTTGGGAGGCGGGCCGAGTTGCTGGAAGCCGTCGATGAGAAACGTGGGCAGCGTGTTGGGAAAGGCCGCCGTGGACGGGATACCGGGCAGACCCAGGCTCTGCGCGGGCGGTGCAGCGAGCAGTAGCGCCGCACGGCTGACGGAGCGGCGCGTGTAGCCCGCGCGAACCTCGTTGGTTGCCCGCGGGCCCAGAACGTGCAACCAGCTCGACGCGAACGACAGGCCGAGCGTCGCGGTCGGGCCGGTGGCTCCGGTGGTGATGCTGCCGCTTCCATCCGGCAGCGGCGCGACCGGCGTGGCGTCGTCGTTGGCGTAGGAGAACCGGCCGAACACTTTATCGGCCGCCGAAAACGAGTGGTCCAGGCGCAGGTCAAACTGGTCCTGGTTCTCCCCCTCGGCGCCCACGCGCCGATAGTTATTGGCAATACCCGAGGAATTCGCTGGCGGGTAGCGGCCGAGCAGCGCGCGCGCCACCGGATCCAGGCGCGCCGCCGGAATCGCATCGCCGGCAAAGGGATCGCGCAGCACCGCGCCCCCCGGACCAGGGCGCGTTGTCGCCGGATCGTAGATCAGTGGCTGCCCGCCGGCGGTCTCGGTGAAAGCGCCTTGGCGCTCGAGCGCGGTCGGGACCGTCGAGATGCGCACGCGTCCGATCTGCTGCCGCGTCCCTTGATAATCAACGAAGAAAAAGGAGCGGTCCCTGATGACCGGCCCGCCGAGCACGAAGCCGAACTGGTTCCTGCGGAAGAGCGGCTTCCCCGGCTCGTTCGTGGTCTTGGGCGCGAACAGATTGCGCGCGTTCAACGCTTCGTTGCGCAAAAACTCGAAGGCCGAGCCATGCAGCTCGTTGGTGCCCGATTTCGTGGTGAGATTGACGACGCCTCCGTTGAAGCGTCCGAACTCAGCCGAGGGGCTGTTGCTCTCGACCTTGAATTCCTGGATCGAGTCGATCACCGGCACGAAGGCCACTTGGCCCGGCTCGGGCTGCAAGACGGAGATGCCGTCGAACAGGTACTCGTTGGTGCGCGGACGGCCGCCGTTGATGCGCGGAAACGCTGACCCCGGCGGCAGCGCCACGCCGGCCGCGAGGCCGACCAGCGGAATGAAGCTGCGCCCGTTGAGCGGCAGCTCGACGATCTTCGTGTTGCCGATCACCTGGCCGAGGCTGCCGGATTCGGAGCGCAGCAGCGGGGCGTCCGAGCGGACGGTGATGCTTTCTTCGACGCCTCCGATTGCAAGCTTCGCATCGAGGCGGAGCCGCTCGCCGGTTGCGACCCGCACGCCTTCGCGCGTCAGCCGCTTGAAGCCGCGCGCCTCGAAAGTAACCGCGTAGAGGCCGGGCCTCAAGCCGGTAAGCGCGTAAACGCCCGTGCCGCCCGTGAGGGAGGAGTATGACTGATTCGTTGCGGCCTCCGTGGCCCTGACCGCCGCTCCGCCGACGGCCGCGCCGCTCGGGTCGAGCACAAGACCGCTCAACTCCGCCGCGGCCGGCTGGGCGCGTGCGCTCGCAGCGGTAAACAAGCAAAGAGCGACGATGCAGAAGAGTGTTGGCATTACGGACGAAGGACGGCGTTCAAGCTCGAATCAACATCACCTCGGTGGACTTGATGAGCGCCAACGCCCGGACGCCTTTGCGCAGCCCCAGCTCCTGGCAGGCGTTGCGGGTGATGATCGAGGTGATGAATTGCCGGCCGATATCGAGCGTCACCTGCGCCAGCAGCCCCTCCATGTGGACGCTGGTGACTTTCCCCACGAGCTTATTGCGCCCGCTGATGGCGTCCAGGCCCACCGGCTTGCTCTGCTTCACTCTGCGGCGGCCGTGGTACTCCGTCATGCGCGCGATCTCGCTCGCCGGGATGCGGTGGTGGCCGCCGGGCGTCTGGATGGAGCGGATCTTGCCCTCGTAGATCCATTGCTTCAATGTGGAACGCCCGACGTTCAGGCGCCGGGCCGCTTCGGGGACTCGCAATAGTTCCATACAAGGGACGATAAAGCCTTCCGCCGTGCCGTGTCAAATCGCTGCTGTACGATTCCGGGCGGTTCCATACGGTTTAGGCGCTATTTTTTAAAGGAAACGGCGTCGGCGCCGCCTCTCGCCCCCGGCGCGGCATCCCGCTGGGCTTGCCGGCATGTGCCACGCGGCGGCGCCCCGCACGCGCCGAGTCCGTAATCCGTCCGTAAGGCCCGGCGCTTGCTGTTGTTGTTCGGCGGTCTCGCAGGAAGCGAGATTTGTGCTCGCACCGGGAAGATGCTGCCGCTCCCTTTGGTCACCGCTCCGATCGGTCGGTTCCGAGCCGCGACCAAAAGGGAGCGGTAGCTGGCGGATGCTCCTTACGGACGGATCACGGCCGAGTTGTGCTACCCTGCCTTTTCTAACGCGGGATTCTTCCGAAGGAGGCGTCGTTGGCGAACTCACTCGATGGGCACGTGGCCGTCATCACCGGTGCGAGCAAGGGGCTGGGCAAGCAGATGGCGCAAGCGCTGGCGGAGGCGGGGGCCACGGTGGCGCTGGTGGCGCGCAGCAGCGATCTGCTGGAAGCCGTAAGGGCCGATATCGCGAGCCGTGGCGGGCGGGCTTACGCCTTCGTGGGCGATGTAGCCGCCGAGGCCGACGTTGTGACGCTCGCCGAGCAGGTCCGCGCGCAGGCGGGCGCGCCCGACATCCTCATCAACAACGCCGGCATCAACATCCGCAAGCCCATCCACGAGTTCACGCTCGAAGAGTGGAACCGCGTGATGAACACCAACGTGAATGGGCCGTTTTTGTGCGCGCGCGCGTTCGTGCCGGGCATGATCGAGAAAAAATTCGGGCGCATCATCAACATGACGTCGATCATGTCGCACGTCTCGCTGCCTGGCCGCTCGGCTTACAGTTCGAGCAAGTTCGGACTGCTCGGCATGACGAAGGCGCTGGCGCTCGAGCTGGCTCCCTACAACATCACGGTCAACGGCATCAGCCCCGGCCCCTTCGCCACCGAGATGAACACGGTGCTCATGACCGACCCGGTGCGCAACGCCGAGTTCATTTCCAAGATACCGCTGGGCCGCTGGGGCAAGGTGGAAGAGATCGGAACGCTGGCCGTGTACCTGTGCTCGGAAGCGGCCGGCTTCATCACCGGCGTGGACATCCTGATCGACGGCGGCTGGACGGCGCAGTAGCGAGAGTCTTCTGTGAACCCACTTCCCGAGCGGCGCTCCTGGGCCGAGCCGTTCAAGATCAAGATGGTCGAGCCGGTTCGCGTGGGCACGCGCGACGAGCGCGAGCGGGCCATTCGCGAGGCCGGCTACAACACCTTTCTGCTGCGCTCGGCCGACGTCTACATCGACCTGCTCACCGACAGCGGCACCTCGGCGATGAGCGACCGGCAATGGGCCGGCATGATGCTGGGCGACGAGGCCTACGCCGGAAGCGTCAACTTCTTCCACCTGGAAGAGGCTGTTCAACGATATTACGGATACAAATACGTCGTGCCGACGCACCAGGGGCGCGGCGCCGAGCACCTGATCTCGCGCGTGCTGATCCGGCCGGGCCACGTGATCCCCGGCAATATGTACTTCACCACCACGCGGCTGCACCAGGAACTGGCCGGAGGGCGCTTCGTCGATTGCATTATCCCCGAGGCGCACGACCCGCAATCGCAGCATCCATTCAAAGGCAATTTCGACCTCGATAAGCTCGACGCCGTGATCCGCGAGGCGGGCGAGAAGAACATCCCCTACGTCGCCATGGCCACCAGCGTGAACATGGCCGGCGGCCAGCCGATCTCGATGACCAACCTGCGCGGGCTGCGCGAGCTGACGGCGAAGCATGGCATCAAAATCATCCACGACGCGACGCGCGTGGCCGAGAACGCGTACTTCATCCAGCAGCGCGAGCCGGGCTACGCCGAGCGGTCCACGGCTTCGATCATCAAGGAAATCTGCTCTTACACCGACGGCGCCACGATGAGCGCCAAGAAAGACGCGCTGGTGAACATCGGCGGCTTCCTGGCGCTGAATGATGCGGCGGTGTTTGAAGAAGTCCGCAACCTGGTGGTCGTCTACGAAGGGCTGCACACCTATGGCGGCTTGGCTGGGCGCGACATGGAGGCGATGGCGATCGGCATCGGCGAGTCGGTCGCCGACGACCACATCCGCGCGCGCGTGGGCCAGGTGCAATACCTGGGAGAAAAGATCCAAAGCTACGGCGCGCCGATTGTCGTGCCCATAGGCGGCCACGGCGTTTTTGTGGATGCCAAGCGCTTTCTGCCGCACCTGCCGCAATCGGCCTACCCCGCCCAGGCGCTGGCGGCGGCAATCTACGTCGATTCGGGCGTGCGCTCGATGGAGCGCGGCATCGTGTCAGCGGGCCGCGACCCGCAGACCGGCGAGGAGCGCGCGCCGGAACTCGAGCTGGTCCGGCTGACCGTGCCGCGGCGCGTGTATACGCAGGCGCACATGGACGTGACCGCCGAGTCGGTGGCGTTCGTTTACGCCGAGAGCGAGAAGATCCGCGGCCTGCGCATGACTTACGAGCCGCGCTACCTGCGCTTTTTCCAGGCGCGATTTGAAGAACTGTGAGGAGACAC
>DASQHK010000437.1:0-5220 GCA_035632135.1 Bryobacterales bacterium | reverse complement strand
CGGAGTGATTGTTTACTCGCCCAATGACCGAGATCCGCTCTATCGGATTTCCGAGGCGGGCGGCGCTCCTGCCCCGGTGACGAGCCTCGATCCCTCGCGCCAGGAGAGCAGCCATCAATGGCCTCATTTTCTTCCGGATGGCCGCCACTTCCTCTATCAGGTATGGAGCGCCCGGCCGGATACGCGCGGGATCTATGTCGGATCACTCGATTCCAAAGAAACGAAACGTCTGATGGCTGCTGATTGGAGCGTGGCCTACGCCCAAGACGCCAAAGGGACGGGCCATCTCCTTTTCCTGCGCGGGAGAACGCTGATGGGCCAGACCTTTGACCTGAGCGGGTTGCGCTTGACCGGCGAGCCCTTTCCCATCGGCGATGACGTCTGGTATGACGAAACCATTGCCGGCCTCACCTCCGTCTCGGCTTCGGGAAACGGCATCCTGGCCTTCCGCTCCGGCGGTGTGCGGACCATGCAACTGCTGTGGTTTGATCGGGCAGGCAAACAGTTCGGCTCGATTGGCCCGCCGGGTGCTTATCGCGACCCCTGCCTGTCCCCCGATGAAAAGCGAATTGTCGTCAGCCGCCTCGACCGCCAGACCGGAACGCTGGACGTTTGGGCGTTCGAATGGCTGCGTGCCATCAGCTCCCGGCTCACCTTTCACCCCGCGAACGACGGCACTCCGGTATGGTCGCCCGATGGAAGCCGCATCGTTTTTGCTTCCGACCGGGACGGTCCGCCGAACTTGTACCAGAAAACGCTCGGCACCGGAAATGATGCGCCGCTTCTGCAGTCGTCAGAGTCCAAATACCCGACCGACTGGTCCAGGGACGGCCGCTACATCGTCTATGCCGACTACGGCCCCAGGAAAAGATGGGATCTGTGGATCTTGCCGATGTTGGGTGACCACAAGCCGTTTCCATATCTGCAGACGGAGTCGGATGAGTTCCAAGCGAGATTCTCTCCCGATGGGCGGTGGATTGCCTATGTGTCGAATGAGTCCAATCCGAGGTATGAGGTCTACGTTCAGGCATTCAATGGCCAAGGAGCTGCGTCAGGTGAAAAATGGCAGGTCTCGACGAACGGCGGCGCCCAACCGGCCTGGCGGCGGGACGGCCGAGAACTGTTCTACATGGCGCCCGATCAAAAAATCATGGCGGTGGAAGTGAAGTCCGGCTCGACCTTCGAGCCGGGAGCGCCGAAAGCCCTGTTTCAGACCCAGGTTCTCGGTGTGACCGACGCCAGAAACCACTACGCGGTGACCAGCGACGGCCAGCGCTTCCTGGTCAACACGGTTGTCGAGAATCTCACATCCTCGCCCATCACGGTCTTGGTCAATTGGAGGGGAGCAGCGGGGCAGTGAAGGTCGCTATGGCGCTTAGACTATGAAACGGATCCTGAGAAGCTGCGTGATCGTGGCTCTGCTGGCGCCCGCCGTTTGTCCGCAAGTGGCCGAGCAGGCCAACAAGGGGTATCGGACGCCGGAAGGTCGCGCGCAGGTGGCCAAAAAGCTCGAGGACCCCCACCGGCAAGCGGACTTGAAACCGAAGGATGTGATTGCCTCGCTGGACATCCGGCCGGGCATCACGATAGCGGACATTGGCACCGGGGTCGGGATCTGGCTGCCGTATCTGGTGGAAGCCGTGGGGCCGGCGGGCCGGGTCATCGCGGAAGATATCGCACAGGACTTCCTGGACAAGGCGCAGGCGCGTATCAGGTCCAACCGGTGGTCCAACGTCACTGCTGTGCTGGGTACGGACCGCAATCCCAACCTGCCGGAGGGTCAGATCGACTTGGCGTTCGTCTTCGAGGTCTACCACCATTTCGATTACCCGGCCGAGATGCTGGGCCACATCGCGCGCTCCCTGAAGCCGGACGGGCGGCTGGCGGTAGGAGAGATCTATCGCTACCGCCGGAGCGCTAAAGACGACGACGTGAGCCAGCACGTCCGCGCCGACCGCGATGAGTTCATCAAGGAAATCGAGGACGGCGGCTACCGGCTGCTCTCGTCCAAAGACCACGGGACTAACCAGTACGTCCTGATCTTCAAGAAAAAATAAGCCGCCGATCAACGCCGAGAGAGTGAGTTACCGGCGTGCATCCGCATTCACCAGCGGTCGTTTCGTTCAGGTCGCGAGCGATTGCCCAGCGCCCTTGTGCGGGCGCGTTGCCACGACCGAAATCGCCAGGCGCCCGTCATTTGCTATAATCAATCGCGAGGGCATGTAGCCTTGCTCTCCGAAGGAGGAGTGGGGGACTGCTAGAGCAGCACTTCTGGGCGCGCACATTCCAGCGGGAGCAAACAGGGCGAAGTTCAGGCAGGACTTTTGCCCGGGAGGCTCAAGATGAAAGAGTTGATTGAGGAAATCGCCAAAGCTCTGGTCGATAGCCCCGAAGAGGTTTCAGTCCGAGCGATCGAAGGCCAGCAGGTGACGGTGTTAGAACTCCGCGTGGCCCCTGGAGATTTGGGCAAGGTCATTGGCAAACAAGGAAGGACGGCGCGATCCATCCGGACTATTCTGGGCGCCGCCGGCATGAAGCTGAAGAAGCGCTTCACGCTGGAAATCCTGGAGTAGGTGTCGGACTCCGCAAGCGACATCCGCTTTGTCACGATAGCCCGGCTGGTGCGGGCGCGGGGCAACCGGGGAGAACTGGTGGCGGACCTCGAAAGCGAGGACGCGGAGATCCTGAAGCATTTCCCGCAAGTACACCTGTGGGACGGCAAGGGACAGCGGCAAGCGGCGCGCATTCTGGAGTCGTGGCCTCATAAGAACCGGCTGGTTCTGAAGTTTGAGGGGATTGATACCATCGAGCAGGCCGGGCGCCTGGCGGGCTGGGAAGTGCAGATTCCGGAGGCGCTGCGGCCGCCCGCGCCGCCCGGCCGTTTTTACGTCGCCGACCTCGTCGGATCAAGCGTCTGGGACGCGCGATCGGGACGGCTGCTGGGCCAGGTCAGCGGCATGATCGAGACCGGGGCCGCGCCGCTGCTCGAGGTCACCGGCGGCGAACGCGCCATCTTGATCCCGTTTGCGATTTCGATCTGCGTGGAAGTGGATCCGGTGAAGCGGATCATCCGGGTGGATTTGCCCGAGGGACTGGAGGAGCTGAACCGCGGTTGATCCAGTTGAAGCTGAGCCCTTTATGGTCTTCCACCTGGTGACCATCTTTCCCGGCTTCTTCGCCGGCCCGCTCGACTACGGCGTCGTGGCCCGCGCGAGGCAGTGCGGTGCGATCGGCATTCGCATCTGGGACTTGCGCGAGTTTACGTCCGACCGGCATCGCACGGTGGACGACCGGCCCTTCGGCGGCGGCGAGGGCATGCTGTTGCAGGTCGAGCCGATCTTCCTAGCGCTCGAAAAGATCGCGGGGGCGGCCGGGCGGCGGCCGCGCACGGTTCTGCTTTCGGCGCAGGGCCGCCTGTTCGATCAGGCGGCCGCACGGCGCCTGGCCGGGTACGACGAGCTGGTTCTGATTTGCGGCCGTTACGAGGGCGTCGACGAGCGCGTAGCCGAGCACTTGGCCGATGAAGAGCTTTCGATCGGCAACTTCGTGCTGAGCGGCGGCGAGCTGGCGGCAGCGGTGGTGCTCGATGCCGTGGCGCGGCTGCAGCCGGGCGTGCTGGGCAATGAAGCCAGCGCCCGCGAGGAATCGTTTGCTGCGCCGGAAGCCGCTTCGGGCGCCGCGATCGGCATTTTGGATGCGCCGCAGTACACGCGCCCGGCGGAGTTTTGCGGCTGGCGCGCCCCCGAGATTCTGCTCGGCGGCAACCACGAGCAGATCCGCCGCTGGCGACGCCGCGCTGCTCTGGCCAAGACGCTGCGCAACCGCCCGGACCTGCTCGAGCGGGCCGCGCTGAGCGACGAGGACCGCGCCACACTGGACGAATGGAAGGGGAACGGAGTCTTGTCATGATTGATCGAGCTTTGCAGACCATTTACGACCGCAAGAAGCGCACCGACCTGCCCGAGATCAGGCCGGGCGATACGATCCGCGTGCACGTGAAGATCAAAGAGGGTGACAAAGAGCGGCTCCAGGCTTTTGAAGGCACGCTGATCGCCCGCAAGAACCAGGGCCTCGGCGAGACGATCACCGTGCGGAAGATCAGCTTCGGGCAGGGCGTGGAGCGCATCTTCCCCGTCCATTCCAACGTCATCGATCACATCGAGATGGTGCGCACCGGACGCGTGCGCCGCGCCAAGCTATACTATCTGCGAGGACGCAAGGGCAAGGCCGCGCGCTTGAAAGAACGGGAATAGCGCCGCCAGGCTCCCGGCCTGCGAGGCCATGCGTTGCACGCGCCAATTCGAGGGTCGGGCCTGGCGGCAGGGCTACCGGCTGGTGGCCGGCGTCGACGAGGTGGGCCGCGGCGCGCTGTTCGGGCCCGTGGTGGCGGCCGCCGTCATTCTCGATCCGCAGCAAACGATCCGCGGTTTGAACGATAGCAAGCAGCTCGATCCGGCGCGTCGCGAGAAGCTGGCCGCGCTGATCCGCGAGCGCGCCCTGGCTGTGGCGCTGGGCGCCGTGGACGCGGCCCGCATCGATCAGATGAACATCTACCAGGCAACGCTTCTCGCCATGCGCCAGGCGATTACCGCGCTCCACCCCAAGCCGGATTTCCTGCTCCTTGATGCGGTGCGCCTGGATTTGCCGCTGCCGCAACAGTCTCTCATCAAGGGCGATTGCCGCTCCGCTTCCATCGCCGCCGCCTCCATCATCGCCAAGGTCGAGCGCGACGCCTGGATGCGCCAATGGGACGCCGTCTTCCCCCAATACCACTTAGCCGGCCACAAGGGCTACGGCACGCCCGATCACCTCGACGCCCTGGAGCATCATGGGCCTTCCCCGCTGCACCGCCGCAGCTTTTCTCTGGTCGCTGCGGCGTCGCGGTTTCCCTCCGACCGCCCGGCCGAGAACCTGGAGCTGTTCCCCAGCGAGGTCCTTGTCCATGACTAGCTCCGGCGGCATCCTGACCGAGGACTCCGGCCAGCCGCCGCAGCCCAGCCGCCCGCTGCGCCTGTGGCGGCGCATCCAGACGGTCGTCTTCATTCTGTTCTGTCTGGAAATGGGGATTGTGCTGGTGCTGTTTCCCTGGTCGTCGATGTGGGACCGCAATTACTTTTTCGCGCTGGCCCCGCAGTGGGCCACGGTATTTTCCAGCAGCTACTTGCGCGGCGCGATCAGCGGCCTGGGCGTGATCAACGTCTGGATCGCGCTCTCGGAAGC
>DASQHK010000436.1:0-7629 GCA_035632135.1 Bryobacterales bacterium | reverse complement strand
CGCCACCCCCGATGGCGGCGCCGCTTACCCCACGCTCGCCCCCGCGCTCATTCTGGTCGGTTCCATGATGATGCGCAGCGTGCGCGAAATGGAGTGGGATGACCCCACCGAAGCCATCCCCGCCTTTCTCACCCTGGTGCTGATCCCGTTTTCCTTCAGCATCGCCGCAGGCATCGGCGCAGGCTTCGTCATCTACGCCGCCGGCAAGCTGCTCACGCGCCGCTGGCGCGAGTGCCCGGCGCTGGTCTATTTGTTCGCCGCCCTCTATGTCGTGCAATACGTTCTGGTGAGGAGATAAGTAGAATGGACACGCCCATTCCCGGCCCCGACGGCTTTCTGCTGTCCGCCGACGATCCCCTGCGCGCCGCGCATCTCCGCCTCAACGATTATCTGCTCGCCGAGGAGCAGCGCAACACCGCGCTGACGCCGTTCGATGTTGCCCCGTGGCGAAAGCTGCCCAAGCGCCAGCTCGTCGATCAAGTCCAAGCCGTATTGCAGCGCCTCGCCTGGCTGGACCAGCACGATGCCGAGCTCGAGAACGCCCACCTGGCCCGCCTGCGCCTGGCTACCCTTCTGCGCGTCCTGCACAGCATCAAGGTCCCGTACACCGAGCCGGACCTGTGCGCGCTGCTCGACCTCACCACAACCCTGCTCGGCAGGATCGCGCCATACGGGCCGGTCGATCGTGTGCTCGAGTACTGCAAGGACAACGACCTCACTCCCAAGCTCTGCCGCGCCCTGCGCCACTTTCAGGGGAACCTGCGCGAGGAGATGTCTGAAAGCCAGGCCAGCATGCAGTCTCTCCGCCAATGCCTGCACATGCTGCTGTGGCTCGATGAATGGGAGCCGCTCGACCCGGCGCGCTGCTGGAGCGAATGTATCCGCCGCGACTTCCGCGCCATGACCGGCGACCGTCGCGTGAAATGGCGCGCCCTGCTGAAGCATCTGCGCGGCAACGCTCCGGTGCGCATGCCTGCCGGTTGGGCGCGCCAGGCGGAACCGTTGCTTGCCGCGGTCGGGCTCGATGATTTCCGCGAGCAGATTCACCTCTGGTTCGCGCCCTTCCGTTCCGGCGAGGCGCTGCCTCTCTCCGTCGCCGGCAGCTACGTTCTCAAGTGCCTCATCTGGTATTGCGCCGTCGCGCGCGACGAAGACCTGAAGCAGTGCGCCCTGTGGCTGCTCGACGTCAAGTGGAAACAGAAACGGAACACCGAAAAAGCCATGGTCGCGCTCGGGCAATTCGGTGTGACGAAGGAGAGCCTGCGCGAGCGGAACCTGATCCCGCCCCCGCCGCCCGACCCAACTCCGCGGCTGATCGAAAAGATGTTGCAAGCCACGTGCCTGGTCCCGGCCAACCACATTCAGATGGACCCGGACGGCGAGCTGATCGTCATTCAAGGCCAGTTGCATTTCTACCGCCTGTTTCGCTCCACCGGGCGCATCGAGCGCGTCACCGACAATGCCGTGCTCGAGCTGCACTGGCCCGCCATTTCCGACCAGTTCCGGCTCTTGCTCCACCGCCAGTGCGACTCCCCGCAGCAGCTCGATCTGCGCGCCTGGATGCTGATGAACGACGGCGTCTTCGGCCGTTGCTTCGCGGTTGCCCACCCCAAATGATCTTGATAAACTCAAACTGCCACAATTCTTTAAGGATGGAACTCATGCCCAACGAGACACAAGTGGATCGCAGGGAATTTCTCGCGCGGACCGTGGGAGCGGCGGCGGCAGCAGCCACTCTGCCCCGGCTCAAGGCCCAGAGCAAGTCGCCCAACAGCACCGTGCAGTACGGCTTCATCGGCCCCGGCAGCCGCGGCCAGACGCTGCTGCGTCACTTGAGCAAAATCGACACCGGGCGCTGCGTCGCCATGTGCGACATCTACGCCGAGAACCTCAAGAAAGGCATCGCCACCATCGGCTCCAACCCTGAAGGGTATTACGACTACCGGGAGCTGCTGGCGCGCAAGGATATCGACGCCGTCTATATCGCCGTGCCGCTCTACAAGCACTTTGAGGTCACTAAGGCCGCGCTCGAGGCCGGCAAAAACGTCTTCTGCGAGAAGTCGCTGGTGTTTACCCCCGAAGAGGTGCACGAGCTGCGCAAGCTGGCCGCCGAGCACCCCAACCAGATCATCCAGGTCGGCCTGCAGCGCCGCTACAGCAAGTTCTACCAGGTCGCCCGCCAGATGATCGATAAGGGCATGCTCGGCCGCGTCACCCACATGCACGCCCAGTGGCACCGCAACAGCGACTGGCGCCGTCCGGTGAAGGACCCCAAGCTCGAAGAGCAGATCAACTGGCGCATGTATACCAAATACTCAGGGGGTCTTTCGGCGGAACTCGCCTCCCACCAGCTCGACGTCGCCGAGTGGATGCTCGGCCATCACTGGGACACTGTGGTCGGCGTCGGCGGCCTCGATTACTGGAAAGACGGCCGCGACATCTACGACAACATCCAGCTCATCTACACCTATCCCGAAGGCAAGAAGCTCACCTACAGCTCCATCACCACCAACGAGCACATGCCGTTCAAGGGCCTGGAGGGGATCCACGAAGTCGGCGAAGTGATCATGGGTGACGGTGGCACCATCGAGATCTCGCTCGGCAGGGGCATGTGGTACCGCGAGCCCCACGCGCCCAAGTACGGCAAGGCCGGCGCGGCCAAAGAGAACTGGACGGCCGGCGCCACCGAGATCGCGGCCGCTGAGAGCAAGGGTTTCCCGATCGTCCCCGGCCAGGACGTCAGCATGAACCAGGCCGACAGCTTCATCACCCGCGAGGTGAAATTCGCCAAGCGCTGGCTCTACGACAAGGGAGTGCTCGTGCCCGAGGAAACGCGCGACCCGGTGGCGGTCGAGCTCGACAGCTTCCTGCATGACGTGCGCGACCACGGCACGCCGCGCGCCAACCTGGAGGTCGGGCTGAACGATTCGATCGGCGTCATCCTCTCCAACCTCGCCATGCGCGAAGAGCGCCGCGTGAAGTGGGACGAGATCGAAACTCTGGGCACGGGGAAGGCCGCGGCTTCGAAAAAACTGGCGCGGTCCTGAGGCGGCCGACAGGGCTGCTCAGTAGTAATCGGAACAGCTCAAGTAGTAACCGCACGTTTCACAGATCAGCTTGCACTTGCGCTCTGCGAGGCGCGTGGAGCAGACCGGGCAGTAGAGCATGGCGTCTGTCTCCCTCTGCGGCGCGGCGGTCTCTCCGGGTGGCTGTGGATCGGAGTCGGGCATGAAGAACTCTTCAGCTTTGCACAAAAAACACAAGAATCCAAGAATGTTTTTGCTTTTGCTGGCCCTTCTTGGCCTCGCGCCGGCCGCGTTCGCCCAAAGCGGCCAGATCGAGCAGGAAGCGCTCCAGTATTTCACTGCTCTGCTGCGGATCGATTCCAGCAATCCGCCGGGCCACGAGACGCGCGTGGCGGAGTATCTGAAAAGCGTCTGCGACCGCGAGGGGATCCCGGGCGAGCTGCTGGGCGACCATCCGGAGCGGCAGAATTTCGTGGCGCGCCTCAAGGGGTCCGGCGCGGCACGGCCGTTGCTGCTCATGGCCCACAGCGACGTGGTGCCGGCTGAGCGCAGCCAGTGGTCGGTCGATCCGTTCGGCGGCGTCGTCAAGGACGGCTACATCTGGGGCCGCGGCGCGCAGGATACCAAGTCCCTGCTCGCCGCCGAGCTGGCCGTCTTCGTCGCGCTCAAGCGCGGCGGCGCGCCGCTCCAGCGCGACGTCATCTTCCTCTCCGAATCGGACGAGGAGGCCGGCTCCAGCGGCATCCAGTGGATGATCGCTCACGCCTGGGACAAAATCGACGCCGAGTTTGCGCTCAACGAGGGCGGCTTCGCCGAGCTCCTCGCCGGCGGCAAGATCCTTTACAACGTCCAGACCACCGAGAAAATTCCGACGCGCGTGAAACTCGTGGCGCAGGGCACCGCCGGGCACGGGTCGATGCCGCGCGCCGACAACGCCGTCGTCCACCTGGCGCAGGCCATCGTTCGGCTGGCCGAGGCCGAGCAGCCCGTTCGCCTCAACGCCACCACCCGCGAGTACTTCCACTCGCTCGCCGGGCTGCCCGAGTACGCCCAGCTCGCGCCGGCGTTCGCCAAGCTCGACAAGCGCGGCCAGGCTGCCGCCGCGCGGCGCGAGATCGTGCGCCAGAGCCCCATGCTGGCCGCCATGCTTTCCACTTCCGTCTCGCCGACCATGCTCCAGGCCGGGCTCAAGGTCAACATAATACCTACCACGGCCGAGGCTCAGGTGGACGTGCGCCGCCTGCCCGACGAGACGGCCGCTGAGGTGCTGGAGCGGTTCCGCAAGATCGTCAACGATCCGGAAGTGAAGGTCGAGAAGCTGGCCGGCGGCGACCAGGAAATGCCCGCCACCGAGCCCAGCTCGCGTACCAGCGTGCTCTACCGCGCGATCGAGGAGGTGGTGCGGCAGGACAAGGGCCCCGACGGTTCCACTCCCGCCGTGCTGCCGCTTCTGCTGCTGGGAGCCACCGACGGCGCCTTCCTGCGCGCGCGCGGCATGGGCGTTTACGGCGTGCCGCTGTTCCCCACTCCTGTGGACGAGCGGCGCGCGCACGGCAACGACGAGCGCGTCTCGGTCGAGAGCTTCGCCAAGGGCGTGCGCTTGCTCGACTCGATTGTCCGAAAGGTCGCTCAATGAGCACTTGCCGCGCCGCCGTCCTGTCTGCCTTCCGCCAGCCGCTCGAAATTCGCCGCTACCCGCAGCCCGAGGAGCTGCCCGCCGGCGCAGCGATGGTGCGCGTCGAGATGGCGGGCATCTGCGGCACCGACGTCCACCTCTGGCTGGGCCAGTTGCCGATTCCCGTGCCGGTGATTCTAGGCCACGAGACGGTGGGGCGGATTGCGGCGCTCGGCGCCGGTCTCGACCACGACTGGCGCGGCGAGCCGCTGGCCGCCGGCGACCGCGTCACCTGGGCCAGCTCCGTCACCTGCGGCGAGTGCTACTACTGCCGCGTCAAGCGCCAGCCCACGCGCTGCCTCAAGCGCAAAGCCTACGGCATCTCTTACTGCGCCGAAGAGCCGCCGCACCTGCACGGCGGCTATGCCGAATACATTGTGCTGCGGCCGGGCACAGCCATCTTCAAGCTGCCCGAGCCGCTCTCGACCGAAGCCGTCGTCGGCGCCGGCTGCGCCCTATGGACGGTGATCCACGGCGTGGAGCGCATGGGCATCGCCTGGGGCGACGTCGTGGTGGTGCAGGGCGCGGGGCCGGTGGGCTTGGCGGCGGTGGCGGTGGCGCGCGAGGCCGGCGCCTCCCAAGTCATCGTGATCGGCGGGCCCGCCCATCGCCTCGAGCGCGCCAGGCAGTTCGGCGCCGCCCTCGCCATCGACATCGATGAACTTCCCGCCGCGCCCGCCCGCAAAGCGGCGGTGCTGGCCGCCACGCCCGGCGGCTATGGGGCCGACATCGTGATCGAGTGCGTCGGGCATCCCGCCGCGGTGGCCGAAGGCATTGAGTACTGCCGCGACGGCGCCAAGATGCTGGTGCTCGGTCAGTACGGCGACGCCGGCCCAACCCCCCTCAACCCGCACCACATCACGCGCAAGCAGCTTCAGCTTCACGGCTCCTGGGGATTCGAGGCGCGTCACGTGCTGGCCGCGCTCGATCTGCTCGAGCGCTCCGCCGGGCGCTACCCGTTTGCCGCCGCCGTCACGCACCGCTTCCCGCTCGAAGAAGCCAACGCCGCGCTCCAGACCACGCGGGAGTGGCGCTCCGGAAAAGCAGTAATTGTTCCGTAAACGCAGAACGGCGCAACCGCACACGCCCGCACGCAAGATCTCAGTGATGCCGTCGTGGGAAGGGATTGGCCGCTATCATCCTGTGGACGCGAAAACCATCCACAGAATCACGCCGACAATTCCGCAGACCGCCAGTGCCGCCAGATACTCCAGGAGGATGACCCTTTTCTCTGCACTGGTATGTTTGTGCTTTTCGACGATCTCGAACATCGCAGCCTGCCTCCTTTCTACGATGTCGCGCGCGGCTCTCCCAGCCGGGTGATCGTACAAATCCGAATGAATATAAGTCCTGGAGATAACTGTATTCCCGCCATCGGCCGATGTCAAGTGCCTGTAACTGCCCTACTGACAACGGGCTAGCAGGGTGCGGCGGCGTCGCTCCGCAAAGCAGTACTTTCTTCCCATCGCCGCCCGCCCCGCGCCAGTGTAGAATTACCCCGGCGGGATCGGACTCTCTATGAAAAACTCAGCGCAATGGTATTGCCGCACCGCGCTCCTGCTCGGTCTCCCTGCCGTCTGCATGACCGGCGCATCGGCGCAAACCCGCAGCATCGGCTTCTCCGGGTACACGTGGTACGTCAAGACCAGCTCCGGCCGCGTCGGCCCCGGCCCCAATTACTTCTCCGACAGCTCCAACAACGTCTGGGTCGACGCCCAGGGCCAGCTCCACCTGAAGATCACCCACAGCGGCCGGAAATGGTATTGCTCCGAGGTACTCCTGGCCAGCTCCTACGGCTACGGAACCTATCGCTTCTACCTGAACACCCCCGTCGACAACCTCGACCCCAGCGTCGTTCTCGGCCTGTTCACCTGGAGCGACGACCCCGCTTACAATCACCGCGAACTCGACATCGAGTTCTCGCGCTGGGGCGTGGCCGGCAACCAGAATGCCCAGTACGTCGTGCAGCCCTACAACGTCGCCGGCAACCTCTACCGATGGCAGGAACCATCCGCCCTCGCCCAGACCACCCACAGCTTCCAGTGGCTCTCCTCGAGCGTGTTCTTCCAGAGCCTGCTCGGCTACTTCCAGCCTCCGCCCGCCACCAACACCGTCATCAACCAGCACACCTTCACCCAGGGCGTTCCGGTTCCCGGCGGCGAGGTGTGCCACATGAACCTGTGGCTCTATCAAGGCAGGGCGCCCGCCAACAAGCAGCCGGCCGAAATCGTCGTCAACCGCTTCGAATTTGCGCCGTGAGACTTGCGGCGTGCTTGCTCACCCCATCGAGCTGAAGCGCTCCGGCTCGATCTTGTAAAGCACCCGCACCTCGCCCGGCCGCCGGCTCGGATATTTGTCCAGGCCCAGGTATTTCTTCGCCATTTTGTCGATGTGCGCATCCGCTCCTTGCTCGGTGACCTCGGCCACGTGCCCGCGCACCTCTAGATATCGGTAAGGGTTATCCGGGTCGATGATCGCCAGCGACACGCGCGGGTCATGCCGCATGTTCTGATCCTTCCTCCGTCCCTTGGCCGAGTTGACGATCACATAAGTCCCGTCGAAATCACACCACACCGGCGTCACCTGCGGCCGCCCGTCCGGCATCAAAGTTGCCAGGCTGGCAAACGCTTTCTTCTCGAACAAATCGCGATATTTCTCTGGGATCATGGTTTTTCCCCCATCCTTTTGCTCCAAACTATAGCACGCAGTCCCCGCCCCAAGGCCGCCGACACTCCCGGTCACACCACTTCTGCTTTTTTATTTCCCCGCCCCTGAATCACTTGCGCCTCCACGAGGCCGGCCCGCCTTGCTTCCCCGGTTATCCTGGTATTGAGCGTTGGCCAACGCGCTCCGGTAATAACTGGTGTTTGGCCGCAGGCGCCGGGTCCTCCAGGGGGCCCGGGCAGTCTCGCGGCTACCGCCCCTTTG